>DATKSK010000013.1 GCA_035531755.1 Acidimicrobiales bacterium
ATGGAGACCGCGGCGATCGCCGACGTGTGCGAGCGACGCGACATCCCGTGGTCGGTGTTCCGCGTCATCAGCGACCGTGCCACCGACGGGAGCGTCGACGAGGAGATCTTCCGTCTCAGCAACCAGGACGGCTCGCCCGACCCCGAGGCCATCGAGCGCTACTTCGCCGAGCACCCCGGACGCATCGAGGCCATGGCCAGGCTGGCCGAAGGCGCGCTGCTCGCCACCGAAGCGGCCGCCGAGGCGGCGATCCGCGCCTGTTCGACGAGTTGAGCGGCGACCGCAGCGCCACCCACGCCGTGTCCGCAGCGCCGACGGATCAGGTGCCGGAGCCCTGGGCCGGAGCCCTGTGCCGGAGCCGGGACCGCCCACGTCCACCGGTCCTCCTCGGTCGCCGTCACCCTGGTATGGCGCGCCCGGCGGTCGAGCGTTCGGCACGCCCCGGGCCAGGGAGTTCAGGCGGGAGGAGGAGCCATGCGCAGGGGGGTCAGCCTCGTCGCACCCAGAAGGGGAGGGCTTCCTCGCTGCCGTCGGCGCGGTGGAAGCGCTTAAAGGTGACCTCGACCGGTTCCCCGATCCGGATCGACGCCGGGTCCACCTCGTCCAGCTGTCCGTCGGGCCCCTCGACGAGGTTGCCGACGAAGCGGATCGTGGGGTGCTCGTCGAGCGCCACCACGATCACGTTGTAGGGGGCGAGGTCGGAGTACGGCTGCAGCAGGGGTGGGTGGGGGACCACGAAGGACCAGATCGTCCCGAGGCCGGCCACGGGCCGCCAACCCCGCTCCGTCGAGCGGCACGCCGGGCACATGGGGCGCGGCGGGTGCCGGAGCCTGCCGCAGGCGTTGCACGCCTGGATGCGCAGCTCGCCCGCCAGCGTGCCCTCCCAGAAGAACATGCTCTCGTCATCGACGGCGGGGAGGAGAAATCCATCCTCCGACGGGCCGAGATTGGCCACGTAGCCACCCGAGAACGCCGCTGCGTTGGTCATCTGTCTGTCTCCCCGCGCTGGTTCGTGTGCCCGGACTCGTCGTCAGCGCCGCAGCAGCAGGGCGCTCGTGGGTACGCCCTCGCCCGAGGTCACGAGGCACGTCTCGGCCCCCTCCACCTGGGCGGTGGAGGTGCCGCGCATCTGCCGGACGCCTTCGTTGATGAGGTTGAAGCCGTGTACATAGGCCTCCGACAGCCCGCCGCCGGCAGTGTTGGTCGGGAGCGAGCCCTTCCCCCACTCGAGGTTGCCGTCGTCGGTGAAGGCAGCGCCCTCGCCGCGCTTGCAGAACCCGTAGCCCTCGAGCGACAGCGGGATGAGCGGCGTGAAGGCGTCGTAGATCTGCGCCACGGCCACGTCCTCGGGGCCGAAGGCGGCGTTGGCCCACAGCCTCCGGGCGCACGCCCACGCCGGGCCCGTGAGCGGGTCGTCGTTGAAGAAGTTCACCATCGTCTGGTGCTCGGGCGGCAGGCCCTGGGCGAAGGCGTGCACGTACACCGGCGGATGGCGCAGGTCGCGGGCGCGCTCGGCCGACACGATCACGCAGGCGAGCGCGCCGTCGGTCTCGAGGCAGTTGTCGAACAGGCACAGCGGCTCCGACACCCAGCGCGCCGCCATGTAGTCGTCACGGCTCATGGGACGGTCGTGCATGAACGCCAGGGGGTTCATGTTGGCGTGCTTGCGCACGGCGGTGGCCACGTTGGCGAGGTGGTCGCGGGTGGCGCCGTACTCGTGCATGTAGCGGCGGGTGAGCATGGCGATCTCGTCGACGGGCCGCAGCATGCCGAAGGGCCGGGTCCACCCGCCCGGCACCCGCAGCTGCACGGCGGTGCTGGTCCACGGGCGCGGGCCCGAGCCGCGCTTGCGCGACCGCCACGCCACCGCCACCTCCGCCTGCCCGCTCGCCACGGCCAGGGCGGCGTGGCCGACGACACCGCACCCGGCGCCGCCGCCGTAGCCGATCTGGCTGAAGAAGGTGATCTCCCCGCAGCCGATGTTGCGGGCGATGTCGACCTCCTCGGTGGCCTCCATCGTGTAGGAGCACAGGGCGTCGATCTCGGAGGGGTCGATGCCGGCATCGGCGCAGGCCTCGACGATCACGGTGCAGGCCAGCTCGGCCTCGGAGGGCTCGAGGTGCTTGGCGAACGGTGTCTGGGCGATGCCGACGATGGCG
The DNA here is from genome assembly GCA_035531755.1 of Acidimicrobiales bacterium. Lineage (NCBI taxonomy): Bacteria > Bacillati > Actinomycetota > Acidimicrobiia > Acidimicrobiales > Acidimicrobiales bacterium. The sequence goes on from DATKSK010000013.1 coordinate 2,160, forward strand.
GTGGCGTCCTGGAAGCCGACTGCCGGGCTCATTGGCGCGGTCCCTCCTTGGTCCGGGCCCGGAGACTGGGCCCCGTCGGCCCCCCCGAGTGCTGTGCCGAGTGCTGTGCCGAGTGCTGGGGGAACGGTATCCCCCAGGCCGGTGCGCAGGGCAAGCCGCGGGGCCCCGGCGCCGGCCGCCAGCACGGTAGCAGCGGACCTGACGGCATGTCAGATACCCGGTACGATCGCCGCCCATGGCCGACACGCCGGCGCCCGTCTTCAGGCGCGAGAGCCAGCTCCTCATCGGGGGGAGGTGGGCCGACGCCTCCGGCGGCACCTACGACGTGGTGAACCCCGCCACCGAGGAGGCCGCCGGCGCCGCCCCGAGCGCCACCGTGGCCGATGCCGTGGCGGCCGCCGCCGCCGCCCGCCGGGCGCAACCGGGGTGGGCCGCCACCGCGCCCGAGGAGCGCCGTGCCCTCATGGCCCGCGCCGCCGCGGCGATCCGGGCCCGGGCCGAGGAGCTGGTCCCCCTGGTGATCGCCGAGACCGGCGCCACCGCCGCCGTGGGGTCACGGCTCCAGGTCCCGATCGCCGCGGACCGCTTCGAGCGCTACTCGCGCGACCCGCAGTCCGTGGTCCAGCGGTCGCTGCCCCCGCAGGTCGCCCAGGCCACGCCTCTGGCCCCGGGCGGGTTGATCAGCGCCGTGGCCGTGCGCCAGCCCGTCGGGGTGGTGGCGTGCATCACGTCGTACAACTTCCCGTTGGCCAACATGGCGGGCAAGGTGGCGCCCGCCCTGGCGATGGGCAACACGGTCGTGGTGAAGCCCGCTCCCCAGGACCCCCTGGCGGTGGTGGAGCTCGTGCGCATCCTCGAGGAGGTCGGGTTCCCACCCGGCGTCGTCAACCTGGTCAATTCTCCCGATGCCGGCCCCGCCCAGGCGCTCGTGGAATCCCCCGACGTGGACATGGTCAGTTTCACCGGCTCCACCCAGGTGGGGACGAGCATCGCGTCGTCGGGGGGCGCCACCATGAAGCGCCTGCTGCTCGAGCTCGGGGGCAAGGGGGCCTGCATCGTGTTCGACGACGCCGCCATCGAGGCGGCCGTCGGGTGCATCGGCTCCACATGGAGCTTCCACTCGGGGCAGATCTGCACCGCCCCGACGCGCGCCGTGGTGCAGCGCGCCGTCTTCGACCGGTTGGTCGACGCGCTGGCGGCCTACGCCGGCGCCCTGAAGGTCGGGGACCCCACCGAGCTCGACACCGTGGTGGGCCCGCTCATCTCGGCCGCCCAGCGCGCCCGGGTCGAGGGCTACATCGCCACCGGTCGCGACGAGGGTGCCCGGCTCGTGGTCGGCGGCGGCCGCCCCGCCCACATGCCGCGCGGCTTCTACGTCGAGCCCACGCTGTTCGTGGCCGACAACGCCATGGCGGTGGCCCGCGAGGAGATCTTCGGCCCCGTCGTGGTCGTGATCCCCTTCGACGACGACGACGAGGCCGTGGCGATCGCCAACGACAGCGACTTCGGGCTCTACGACTACGTCTTCTCGGGGGACACCGCCCGGGCGTTCGACGTGGCGGGGCGGCTGCGGGCCGGGCACGTCGGCATCAACACCGCCCAGCGGAACCACGAGGCGCCCTTCGGCGGCTTCAAGATGTCGGGCGTGGGCCGCGACGGCGGCGACTACGGCCTGGAGGCGTACTCGGAGCTGCAGTCCATCATCTGGACCGGCTGAGGCCTCCGGGGTCATAGCGGCCGGCGGCATCGACCCGCAGGAGGGGAACGTGAGCACTTACGACCTGGCCATCATGGGCGGCATCGTCGTCGACGGCACCGGGCTCGCCCGACGGCGCGGGGACATCGCCGTCAAGGACGGGCGCATCGCCAAGATCGGGTTCGTGCACCCCTCGGAGGCCGACCGGGTGATCGACGCCGATGGCCTGCACGTGGCGCCGGGCATCGTCGACGCCCACACCCACTACGACCCGCAGCTGACCTTCGAGCCGTACGCCACGTCGTCGTGCTACCACGGCGTGACCACCGTCCTGGCCGGAAACTGCGGCTTCTCGGTGGCCCCGAACCGCCCCGACCAGCGTGATTTCCTCGCCCGCATGTTCGCCAAGGTGGAGGGCATGTCGCCGGTGGCGCTGTCCGCCGTGCCGTGGGACTTCGAGACCTTCCCCGAGTTCCTCGCCACGAGGGCCGGGCGGCTGGGCGTGAACATGGCGTGCTACGTGGGGCACTCCGCCGTTCGCCGGACGGTGATGGGGGAGGAGGGCTCCGAGCGCGAGGCCACCGACGACGAGATCGAGGAGATGCGACGCGTCGTGGGGGAGGCCATGGCGGCGGGGGCGGCGGGATTCTCGTCGTCTCACGGGCCCACGCAACTCGACGGGGACAGCCGCCCGGTCCCCAGCCGCTTGGCGTCGATGGCCGAGCTCGAGGTGCTGTGCGCCGAGGCCGGCCGCTACAACGGCGGGTCGATCAGCTACCTGCACCGCAGCGCCATCGGCGGGCTCGACCAGCAGGACAAGGACCTGCTCGTGCGCCTGGGCACCGTCAGCCGCCTCCCCATCATCCTGCAGGGCCTCGGGGGGCGGTCCAAGGTCGACGTCCCCGGTGCGGAGTGGGAGCAGGTGGCGGCGTGGATCGAGGACGTCGGCCGCCAGGGCGTGGGCATCTATTCGCTGCTGCGCAACCACCCCTTCGACCGCGACTTCCGCATCGACGCCGGCACCAACCTGTACGAGGGCGTCCCTGCGTGGCACGAGGTCGTGGGCCCCGGCGTCGATGGCGCCGAGCGGTTGGCGATGCTCCGGGACCCCTCCCGGCGCGACGCGATGCGCCACGCCGTGGAGCACCCGAACACCGACGGCTCGAAGGGGTCCACCCTTCCGCCGCCACGCTGGAACGTCGTCGAGGTCGACGAGGTTGCCCGACCGCAGAACGACAAGCTGGTGCGGCGCACCATCGCCGACATCGCCACCGAGCTCGGCAAGGAGCCGGCCGACGTGCTGCTCGACCTCGCCCTCGACGAGGACCTGCGCACCGTGTTCCGGTACGTCAACAAGAGCCCGGCGTGGGAGGAGGCCGTGGCCCTCGGGCAGCGCCACCCCGCCATGATCATCGGCGTGTCCGACGGCGGCGCCCACCTCGACCGCGACGACGGCGCCGACTGGTCGACGGCGTTCCTGTCCTTCTGGGTCCGCGAGCGCAAGCTGTGGTCGCTCGAGGAGGGCATCCGGCAGATGACGCAGGTGCCCGCCGCGCTGCTCGGGTTCGAGGGCCGGGGCATGCTGCTGCCCGGCTACCACGCGGACGCCTTCGTGTTCGACCCCGACACCGTCGAGCTCGAGTCGAAGAAGCAGGTGGCCGACTTCCCCGGCGGCGAGGCCCGCTACTCGGCCCGGCCCCGGGGCATCTACTGGACGATCGTGAACGGCACGCCGATCGTGCGTGACGGCGAGGTGATCACGGGGAACCTCCCCGGCCACGTCGTCCGGCCCGGCGTGGTCTGATCGTCACGTCGGCCCGGTCCCGGCGCCGCCCGGTCCCGTCGGCCCGGTCCCGGTGCCGCCCGGTCCCGCCGCCGCCCGGTCCCGTCGGCCCGGTCCCGTCGGCCCGGTCCCGTCGGCCCGGCGTGGCCCCATGCGGCGCCACGCCTCGTTCAGCTGACGAGCTCGTCGACGAGCTCGCGCACCAGTCGGTCGATCTCGTCGCGGATGGGGCGGACCTCGTCGATGCCCGCGCCCGCAGGGTCCGGGAGCGTCCAGTCCAGGTACCGCTTGCCCGGGAAGACGGGGCAGGCGTCGCCGCACCCCATGGTGACGACGACGTCGGCACGCCGGGCCGCCTCGTCGGTGAGCCGCCGGGGCTGGCGCCCCGTGATGTCGAGGCCCACCTCGGCGAGGGCCTCGACCACCGCCGGGTTGAGGCTGTCGGCCGGCTCCGAGCCCGCCGAGCTGACCACGACACGCCCCGCCCCGTAGCGCTCCATCAGGGCGGCGGCCATCTGCGAGCGTCCGGCGTTGTGGACGCACAGGAACAGGACCTCGGGACGCTCGGCGGTCACGCGGCCTCCTCGTGATGGAGCAGGACGTCGCCGGCGTCGTCCCGCATGCGGGGGTAGAGGATGGCGACGCAGGCCGCGCCGGCGGCGCCGCCGACGAGCTCGAGACCCACGAAGCCGGGTGCGGATGCCGGCGCGATCCCCGCGAAGGTGTTCGACAGCATGCGCGCCACCGTGACCGCCGGGTTGGCGAAGCTCGTCGACGACGTGAACCAGTAGGCCGCCGCGATGTACGCGCCGACGGCGAAGGGCGCCACCGCCGCCTGCCCGGCCCGCACCACGCCGAAGACCACGAGCACCAGCCCGAACGTGGCGACGGCCTCGGCGAACAGGTGGGGCCCGCCGGCGCGGTGATGTGTCGACAGCGTCACCGCCCGCAGGCCGAACATGGTGTTCGCCACGAGGGCCCCCGATGCGCCGCCGGCGAACTGTGCGAGCACGTAGGCCACGGCCGCCCGGGTGCGCAGCCCGCCGAAGGCGCGGTCGACGAGCGTGACGACTGGGTTCAGGTGCGCGCCGGACACGGGGCCCACGGCGAAGATGATCGCCACCAGCGCGGCCGCCGTGGCCGCGGTGTTCTCGAGCAGCTGGAGGCCGACGTCGTGCGGCGACAGGCGCTGCGCGGCGATGCCCGATCCGACGACGGCGGCGACCAGGAACCCGGTCCCGATGAACTCGGCCACCGCCTGGCGGGCGAGGGTGCGGTCGCTCAGCAGCACGGGCCCGGGTCGCCGTGGGCGGCCAGGTCGGGGCGCCTCGCGCCGCACGCCGCACCTGGGGGCGCGGGGTCGTTCAGCTCGCCCTCGGGCATCTCGGCGTCGGCGAGGACCGTGTAGATCTCCCACGGCGAGCCGTCCGGTGAGTCCACCCAGACCTTGTCCTGGACGGCGTGGCAGCAGGTGACCTGCTCCTCGGTGGTCGTGGCCATCCCCTCGCCGGCGAGGCGTGCCTGGGTGGCGGCCACCTCCGCCGAGCTCCCCACCTCCACGCCGAGGTGGTTCAACGTGCCCGAGGCGCCGCCCCCCTCGATCAGGACGAGCTTGAGCGGCGGCTCGGCCACCGCGAAGTTGGCGTACCCGGGGCGGACCTTCGCCGGCGGCGTGCCGAACAGCTTCGAGTAGAAGTCGACGGCCGCGTCGAGGTCGGCGACGTTGAGGGCCAACTGGACACGGGACATGACGGGCTCCTTCGCATTGACCACTGTCGATGCGTGAGTATGATGGCCGCATCGACAGTTGTCAATGAGAAGCCCGTATCGTGTGGACGAGCTGCCGGAGGGGGAGCCCCATGACCACCCGCAACCTGGCCAAGACGATCCCGCCGGACGAGCGGTCGGACGAGCGGTCGGACGAGCGGTCGGACGTCTTGTGCTGTGCGCCCATCACCGACGCCGTGCTCTCCGAGGACGAGGCGTCCGACCTGGCGCCCGTGCTCGCCGCGCTCGGCGATCCCGTCCGGCTGCGCCTCCTGTCGATCGTGTCCGCCCAAGGCGAGGTGTGCAGCTGCGCGCTCGAGGAGCCGCTGGGGCGCAGCCAGCCGACCATCTCGCACCACACCCGGGTGCTGGCCGACGCCGGGCTGATCGTCGGCGAGAAACGCGGGAGGTGGACGTGGTGGCGGGTGTCGCCGCAGCGGCTGGCGACCATCCGCACGCTGCTCGGCGGCGCATAGGAGCCGTCGTCGGCCGGAAGGGGGCCATGGCGTGGCCCGGTCGGGGCGACGCCGTCCACCCGGCGAGCAGCGGGGAATCGGCCCGGTAGGGCGGGCCGGACCACGGGTGCGAGCCCGCCTCGGTGCCGTGCCCGGTCACCTTCCCGACGCGCCCGTCGACGGGGGGCGAGGCCTAGCGCGCGTTGATGTACTCGACGAGCTCCTTGCGGTCCTTCTCGAGCTCGGTGATCCGGTTCTTGACCACGTCGCCGATGCTCACGATCCCGCGCAGGATCCCGTCCTCGACCACCGGGACGTGCCGGATCCGGCGTT
>DATKSK010000014.1 GCA_035531755.1 Acidimicrobiales bacterium
TCCCGCCGACCACGTCGTCGGCCTCGAGCACCATGGCGTCGCGCCCCGCCTTGGAGAGCTGGTAGGCGGCCGTGAGGCCGGCCGGCCCTGCGCCGATCACCACCACCGGCCGGTCGTCGCGCCACGCCGTCGTCTGCGTCAACTCACCCAGCTCCACTTCGTCCGGCTTCCTGCCGTTCCGCAGGGTAGTTGCTGGGGCCTTGCCACCCGCGGACGGGGTCGGGGAGTTGGCTTCTGGGGCTGGGCCTCGGGCGGGAGCGCGTGATTCAGCTTTCCCCGGTCGAGTGCACGACCGCGGGGGAGTGGCGGAAGAACTGCTCGATGTCCTGGGAGTAGGTGTACGACGGTGGAGCGTCCCCCACGCTGCGCCGGAGCCGCACGGCGCCGATGAAGCTCTCCACGGCCCCGGCGGTCGTGTAGCGGCACGAAAAGCCGGTCTTGTCGATCCGGGTGGTGTCGACGCCCCGGCCGTAGCGCAGCAGGCCCTCCAGCTCGGGCGGGAATTCGATGAGCCCGAGGCGGATCAGGGGGGCGGCCGCGGTGTGCGTCCCCACGGGCGGGATGGGCAGGAGGCGGGTGCCGCAGATGGACGCCACCTCGCTCCACGGCAGCTTGCCCGCCCCCGCCACGTTGTAGAGGCCCGGGACCCGGTGCCGGGTCACGTGTTCCAGGCACCGGGTGACGTCGTCCTCCTCGATGAACTGCACGAGGGGGTCGTAGCCGGCCACCGCCGGGCACAGCGGTCGCGACAGGTTGGTGCTGATCGGCGTCACGATGTCGGTGCCGAGCACGTTGGCGAAGCGCAGGACCGACACCACCGTGGCCGGGTTGTCCTCGGCGAAGTCCCGCACGAAGCCCTCCACCTCGAGCAGGGAGCGTTCCACCCGCGTGCGCGCCGGCGACGTGCGCGGCACCTCCTCGCGGAACCACGCCGGGTCGGTGGGGGCCGACCCGTAGACCAAGGTGGACGACTTCACCACCACCTGGCGCACCGGGGACCCGGACTGCCCCGCGGCGGCCAGGAGGTTCATGGTGCCGATCACGTTGATCTCGTGCAGGGCGCGGCCCGGCACGCGCGTCGAGTCGACCACGAGGAAGGTGTGGACGATGGTGTCCACCTGCGTCGCCCGGACGATGCGCGACAGGATCGAATAGGTCTGGTCGGCCCGGACGAACTCGGCCCGCTCGAGCGGCACCGACGGCTCGCGCGTCCCCATGCCCAGGATCATCTCGACTTCGGGGTCAGACTCCAGGGCCTGGGCCATGCGGCCCCCCCAGAACGAGTCGAGGCCGGTGATCAGGACGCGTCGGCCCACGCGCGTCTCAGCCGAACCAGACGCTGCGCCGCTCGCGCAGCATCTCGTAGATCGTCTCCTGCATGGCCGTCCGGATCTTCTCGGCCTCTTCCATGACACGGCTCTTCGAGTACCGGTCCTGGCCGCTCGGGACGTCGAAGGTGACAGGGTCGAGGACGCGGAGCTTGAACTTGGCCGGGAAGTACAGCGCCAGCCCGAGCGGGCCGAACGCCAACATGTTGGCGGTGACCGGCACGTAGGGGACGCCGAGGACCCGGGCGAGCGAGGGCAGGCGGAAGATGATCGGCATCGACTCCTCGGCGCCCACGACGGCGATGGGGATCACCGGGACGCCGGCGCGCATGGCGATCTCGACGAAGCCGCCCCGGCCGAAACGTCGCAGCCGGTAGCGGTCCGCGTACGTCTTCGAGGGGCCCTTGGTGCCCTCGGGGAACACCAGTGCGAGCTGCCCCTGGTCGCGCAGTAGGCGCAGGGCGTTGTCCGGGTGGGCGGGCACGCCGCCGACACGGGCCCATGCGGTGCCGAACCACGGCACGCCGCGGAAGAAGAAGTCGGCCATGCCGTAGACCGGGCGGCCGAGCTCGACCTCGATGCCGTGCATGATGACCGGGGCGTCCGAGGGGATCGCCGCCGCGTGATTGGCCACGAGGAGCGCGCCGCCGCTGCGGGGGATCTTCTCGAGGCCCTCCCACTCCACCCGGAACCAGTTGTTGTAGAGCGGGGCGAACAGCCGCCGGGCGACGTCCCGGGCGTGCTCGGAGCGGCCCCACTCGTCGACGTCGGTCAACCGGTGGCCGGGGATGGCGGCCTCGCCGGCCCTGGGGAGCGGGACGAGCGCGGCGCGCTGGCCCTGCTGCTCGCGCTGGACCGTCTCCTTGCCCGTCACGGGGTCATGGTACCCGGGGACGCCGATCGCCCCCGCGGCGTCCGAGAGCGCCACCGGCGCGCCACGCGGGCCTACGGCCGGCCGGCGCCCACCAGGCCCTCGTACCAGACCGGGTCGAATTCCACCACGGTCCCGGTGTGGGCCGCCTGGATGATGGTGGCGGCCCCGTAGGCGCCCGTCCCCACGTACATGACCACGTGGTCGATGCCCGATCCGTCGAGGTCGTAGAAGAGGAGGTCCCCCGGGTGGACCTGGGCGAGCGGGATGTGGGTCGTCTCGTCGTACTGGATCGCCGCGGAGTGCACCATGTCCACGCCGGCCGCGTGCCAGGCGAGCATGGTCAGGCCCGAGCAGTCGAGGCCGCCGCCGTCCGCCCCGCCCCACAGGTAGGGCACACCGAGGAACGTGCGCGCCTCGGCCAGGGCCACGGCGCCGGGCCCGGTGGCCGCCTGGGGCGCGCCCGTCCCGACGACACCGGTGACGCCGGCGCTGGCCGCCGCCTGGTTGGCCGCGTCGGTGGCCTGGGCCGCCGCCGCCGAGCCGCCGTCGAGCGTCTGGGCGACCTGCGCCGCCTGGGCCGCCTGCTCGGCCGCCTGCTGCCTGGCGGCTTGACTGGCCGCCGCCGCGGCTGCGACCGCCGCCGCGGCCGCCTGCGCGGCGGCGCGCTGGGCCACGAGCCGCGCCAGGGTGCCCTTCACCTGGGTCAGCGTCGCTTCGGAGGCGGCGTCGGCGGCCTGGGCGGCGTGTTGCGCCCGCCCGACCTGGCTCGTCTGCGCGGCCGCGTCCTGTTCCTGGAGGCGAAGCGTGGACTCGGCCGCCCCGAGCTGTCGTTCGCTCGATTCCAAGCGCAGCACGGCGTCGCTCACGTTGCCGATGGCGGCGCGCTGGTACTCGTCGTGCAGTTCGGCGGTGTCCGACGTCGGAGAGAACAGCGAGCTGATGTGTCCCGTCGGCGTGTCGAACATGTAGGCGTTCACCGCGGCGACCTGTAGTTGGTGGTGCGCGGCGGCGCGCGCCGCCCTGGCGTCGGCGAGGCGTGCGTCGGTCAGCGCCAGTTGGGCCTGCACCTGCTGGAGCCGCACCGTCGCCTGGTCGTACTGCTCCGACAACGAGGCCAGCGTCTGCTGCTGCGCGGCGACCTGGGCCTCCACCGCGTCGACCTGGGCCTGGGTGGCGCCGATGTCGGCCCCCACGGGGGTGCTCGTGCGCCCCGCCGCGGCCGCCGGCACGGCCGCGTCGATGCCCGCGACGACGACGGCCCCCACCACCGCGGCGCGCAGCCGGGAGGCGGTGACCTGGGTCCGGGCGCGACGGAACAGGCCAGTCACAAATGCCACTTTGTCAACAGTACCCAGCTCTGGGGCTGTGCGGTAGGGCCAGTGACCCATTGACCAGCCTGGGGATATCCCCGTACCGTGCCTGGGGGGCTCTGCGTTCGGGGAGGGGCTCCCGCTGTGTGGGAGGTGGACCGTGGAGGGCGTGGCCCGCACGACCGCCGGGGCCCTCCGAGGGGTGGAGGAGCCCGGCGTGTGGGTGTTCAAGGGCATTCCCTACGCCCGCGTCGGGGCGGCGGGTCGATGGCGCGCGGCGCACGATCCGCTGCCGTGGACCGGGACCCGGGTCGCGGACACGTGGGGCCCGATCGCACCCCAGTCGGCGCCGGTGCCGGGCTTCAGCCTTCCGGGCGACCCCACGGCATCGGACGAGGACTGCCTCAACCTCAACGTGTGGACGCCGCGGCCCGATGGCGGCGCCCGGCCGGTGATGGTGTGGGTGCACGGAGGCGGGTTCACCACGGGCACCGGGTCCAGCGCGTTGTTCTCCGGCCGCCGTCTGGCGTCGAGGGGCGTGGTCGTCGTCACCATCAATTACCGGTTGGGCGCCCTCGGCCTGCTCGCCCATCCCGAGTTGGCCGATGACGGTGACGGCGGATGGGGGAACTGGAGCCTGCACGACCAGATCACGGCGCTTGGCTGGGTGCAGGACAACATCGGCGCCTTCGGGGGGGATCCCGCCAACGTGACGGTGTTCGGCGAGTCCGCCGGCGCCATGAGCATCGCCGGGCTGCTGGCGTCGTCAGCGGCCTCGGGCCTGTTCCATCGCGCCGTGCTGCAGAGCGGCCCGCCGGCCACGGCCAGCGCGGCGTGGGCGATGCGACGCGCCGAGCAGCTCGCACACCATGCCGGTGTTCCCGGCGCCGTCTCGTCACTGCGCGACGTGCCGGCGGACCGGCTGGTCGAGGCGACGCAGCACCTGGCCGCACAGGCCCCGAGGGACGGCGGCCTGCCGCTCCCCCTCCTCCCCGTGGTCGACGACGGCCTCCTCGACCGCCCACCCGGCGACGTGATCACCGACGGGTACGCGGCGTGCGTCCCGCTCCTGGTCGGCACGACCCGGGACGAGACCGCGCTGTTCACCGTGATGGACCAGTCGAACGCCGCGCTCGACGACAGCCGCGTCGGGGCGCGGCTGGTGCCATTCGTCGGGCACGGCGCGGCTCGCGACGTCGTGGCCGCGTACGCCGCGGCCCGCCGGGACCGAGGAGAGCCCGCGTGCGGGCGCGACCTGTGGACCGCGGTGACGACGGACTATGTCTTCCGGCTCCCGCTCCTGGCGCTCGCCGCCGCGCATGCCAAGTACCAGGCCAAGACGTTCTCGTACCTGTTCACCTGGGAGTCACCGTTCCTCGGGGGGGTGTTCGGCTCGTGCCACGGGCTCGAGATCCCGTTCGTGTTCGGCACCGTCGAGGACGCCCCCGTGCAGCCGTTCACCGGCTCGGGGCCCGCGGCCAGCCGGCTCTCGGAGCAGATGCAGGCCGCCTGGGTGGCCTTCGCGCGCGACGGGGACCCGTCGTGCGAGGAGGCGGGGGAGTGGCCCGCCTACGACGCCATCCGTCGTCAGACCATGGTCTTCGGGCCCGGGGGCGGGGTGGAGGACGACCCCCGCCGGGCCGAGCGGCTGGCCTGGGAGGAGGCGGGCACCGACCTCGGCGTGGGCCACCACCACCACTGACCTGCGACCCGGGCCCTGTCACCGCACCCCGGTGGCGCCGATGGTGTCGTTCGCCGCACGCCGGCGCGACAGAATGGGGGCGTGAGCCGTTCTGAGCTGGGTCCCGTGCCGGCGTCGGCGGCCGGCTCGAGCGCTCCCCCGGGCACCACGCTCTCGTCGGTGACGTCCGCCGGCGACCCCGACATCGAGCTCCTCCTGCCCGGCCACGACGTCGAGGACCCCGAGGTCTCCATCGTCGTCCCGGCGGTCGACGAGGAGCTCACGATCGCCGACTTCGTGGCGTGGTGCCGCCAGGGCCTCGCCGACGCCGGCACGACGGGCGAGATCCTGATCGTCGACAGCTCGACCGACCGGACGGCGGAGCTGGCGCTCGCCGGCGGCGCCAGGGTCCTGCGCACGCCCAAACGAGGGCTGGGGCGTGCCTACATCGACGCCCTGCCCTTCATCCGGGGGCGCTACGTCGTGATGGGCGACGCCGACTGCACCTACGACTTCCGGCTCCTCGGCGGGTTCGTCGAGAAGCTCCGGCAGGGCTACGACTTCGCCATGGGGTCGCGCTGGCTCGGGAGCATCGAGCCCGGCTCCATGCCCGCGTTGCACCGCTATCTGGGGACGCCGGTGACGACGTGGATCCTCAACCGGCTCTACGGCAGCCAGTTCACCGACATCCACTGCGGGATGCGCGGCATCAGCCGCGACGCCCTCGATCGCATGGGCCTCACCTCGCAGTCCTGGGAGTACGCGTCGGAGATGGTGCTCAAGTCGGTGCGGATGAAGCTCAGAACGAGCGAGGTGCCCGTCACCTTCTACAAGGACCGGGAAGGGCGGCTCTCCCACCACAAGCGCTCCGGATGGTTCTCGCCGTTCCAGGCGGCCTGGATCAACCTCCGCGCCATGTTCATCTACCGCGCCGAGTTCTTCGCCCTGAAGCCGGGCCTGCTCTTTCTTGTCGCGGGGCTGGTCCTCACGCTGCCGCTCAGCTTCGGATCGATCTCTGTCGGCTCGGTCACGTTGAGCCTCTACTGGATGCTCCTCGGGGTGACCCTGGCCGTACTCGGGCTGCAGAGCTTCTTCTTCGGCGTGCTCGCGCAGGTGCTCTGCGACTACACCGGGGACGCGCGCGACCGCTGGACGGGGCTCTTCCGGTACACGCCGGCGGTCATGGCGAGTGCCGTGCTCTTCCTGTTGGGCCTGGGGCTCGCCGGTGCGCTCGTCGTCAGCTACCTCAGCCACAGCTTCACGCTCCCGCCGCCCTCGGCGCTGCTGGACCACCTGGCGGTGACGGGCTCGCTGCTCATGATCATCGGGTTCTCCGGGTTCTGCTTCACGCTCCTTCTCCACGCCACGGGCGTCCGCTACGGAACGGCTCGTGCTCCCGAGGACCGGCACCGGTGAGCCCGGCCGACGCCACGAGGTCCGAAGCCTTCGGGCAGCGCCGCGCCATGTCGCCCGCAGACCGGCTGGGCGTGTGGCTGTCGGGACGCCGGATCCGCAAAGAGGTCGGCACGTTCCGCGGGAAGGCGATCGGCGACTTCGGCTGTGGCTACCAGGCCCGGTTCGCCCGGACCGTCCTCGACGAGGTGGCGTCGGCCACGCTCATCGACGTGGCCCTGGCCGACGACCTGAAGGCCGACCCCAGAGTGCGCGCCGTCGAGGGGTCGCTCCCGGACGCGTTGGCCGACCTCGCCGACGGATCGCTCGACGTCGTCCTGTGCGTGTCGGTGCTCGAGCACCTGTGGCATCCCGACGCCGCTCTCGCCGAATTCCACCGGATCCTGGCGCCCGGGGGCACGTGCGTGGTGAACGTCCCGAGCTGGCGCGGCAAGCGGTTCCTGGAGCTGTCCGCCTTCCGTCTGGGGCTGAGCCCGCCCGAGGAGATGGACGACCACAAGTGGTACTTCGACCCGCGCGACCTCTGGCCGCTGCTGGTGCGGGCCGGGTTCGTCCCGCACGCGGTCCGCTGCTACCGCCACAAGTTCGGGCTCAACACGTTCGCCGCGTGCAAGAAGTCGTGACCACCGGCCTCCGCGTCGACGGCGCCGGGGCTCCGCCGGGACGGGTCTGCACGCCACGCACCTGGGGGGTGTAGCCCAACCGGCAGAGGCAGGGCGCTTAAAACGTCCCCAGTGAGGGTTCGACTCCCTCCGCCCCCACGATTCGGAACCCCACGACGTCGCGGACCGTCGTCACCGGCAGCCCGGCTCGGTGGCGACCTTGTCGAGCGCGTCGGCGAGCGCGACGAGCTGGCGCCGGCTGAGCCGGTCCACGAAATGGCGGCGGACCTGATCGACGTGGTCGGGGGCCACCGCCTCGAGGCGGGCGCGCCCCGCCGGCGTGAGCTCGGCGAACGAGCCGCGCCGGTCGGTGGGGCACTGGCGGCGCTCGACCAACCCGGCGCGCACCAGGCCCTCGAGCCGGCGCGTGAGCCCGCTCGGGGACAGCAGGAGGCGCTGCGCGAGCTCGCTCATCCGCAGCCGGCCGTCCTCCTCCTCCGACAGCTGCACCAGGACGCCGTAGTCGGCGACCGAGATGCCCTGGCTCGCCTGCAGCTCGGCATCGAGCCGTCCGAGCACGCGCGAGTGCGCCCGCAGCAGCGACCGCCACGCGTGCATCTCGAGCTCGTCGAGCCAGGGTGTCGTTTCGGACACAACCCCAGCGTATCGGAGGACAGTTGGTTGCGTATGCAATGAGATGGGATCGGGATCCCCGCCGCCTGCCGTCGGGTCGGCGCTCGAGCGACCGGTGCCTCCCCCGACCGGCCCGGGGGCTCGTGCCCTGGTCGGGGCCGGACCCCGTAGCCTGAGCCGATGGCGCCCGCACCCACCACGCTCGAGTCCCTGCTCCAGGACCTCGAGGACGAGCACGCCGACCTCGACGGTCTGGTGGGCCCGCTCGACGAGGCGTCCTGGGCGCTCGGCACCCCGGCCGCGGGCTGGGCCGTGCGCGACCAGATCAGCCACCTGGCCTTCTTCGACGATGCCGCCACCATGGCGATCACGGAGCCGGCGCGGTTCTCGGCCATGGCCGAGGCCGCCATGGCGGCGGCGGGCGATCCCATGGAGGAGCACCTGCGCAGGGGCCGGGCCATGGCCGGGCACGACGTGCTGGCGTGGTGGCGCACCAGCAGGCACGCCATGACGGCCGCCGCCGGTTCCCTCGGGCCCCGCGACCGCGTGCTGTGGTTCGGTCCGCCGATGGGCGCCCTGTCGTTCGTGTCCGCCCGGCTGATGGAGACCTGGGCCCACGGCCAGGACGTCGCCGACGCCCTCGGCGTCACCAGGGTGCCCACGGCGCGGCTGCGCCATGTCGCCCATCTGGGCGTCCAGGCCCGTCCCTTCTCGTACGTGGTGCGCGGGCTCGAGGTCCCGACCGCGCCGGTGCGCGTCGAGCTCACGGGGCCGTCGGGCGAGCAGTGGGAGTGGGGGGATGACGACGGCCCCGACGCCGTGCGCGGCACCGCCCTCGACTTCTGCCTGATCGTCACGCAGCGCCGCCACCTCTCCGAGACGGGGCTGACGGTGCAGGGCGCGGGGGCGGCCGAGTGGCTCGCCATCGCGCAGGCGTTCGCCGGCCCGCCGGGGCTCGGCCGCCAGCCCGGCGCCGTGGGCACGCCGTCGGGCGCACGACACCAGGGCTAGCGGGTTGGACGCGGCTCAGACCGAGGGGGCGGCGGGCTCCGGTTCGCCGGTGACGTCGCCGAGACGGTCCTCGGCGTCGGGTCGTCGGCCGTCGTCGGGTGCCGCGGGGCCGTGCCCCCGCCGGCGTCGGTGCAGGAACGCCATGACGACGAGGCCGGCGGCGAACAGGGCGAGGCCGGCGACCTGGACCAGGACCGACCCGAGGTGGCCGATCTCGCCGAGCCAGAGGCGCTCCTCGAGGAAGCGGGCGAGGCCCCACAACGCCATGGTGGCGGCCAGGACGAACCCGACGGGCCGGTCGCGGTAGTAGCGCTCCACCAGCAGGAGGATCCCGAAGATCACGAAGCTGTCGATGGCCTGGAAGATCGGCACCGGCACGCGCTCGCCGATCTGACCCGCGTACTGCATCCCGAACCATGCATGGGTGGGATGACCGCCGCCGTTCACCATGAGTTGCGGGCCGAGGAGCCGCCCGACGCCCCAGGCGGCCATGAGCACGGGCGCGACGATGTCCAGGCCGCGCATGGCGGTGAGCTCGGGGCAGCGCCTGCGGACGAAGACGAGGCCGGTGGGGACGCCGAACAACAGCCCTCCGAACGACGACAGCCCGCCGTGCCACACCTGCAGGATCTGGCCCGGGTCGGCGGTGTAGGTGGAGAGGTTGGCGAGCACGTGGAGGAGGCGGGCCCCGATGATCGAGGTCGCCACGATCCACAGGAACGCGGCCGTCAGCCATTCGGTGGGGTAGCCGTTGGTCCGCAGCCGCCGCTCGAAGTACCGGTAGGCGAACCAGAAGGTGATCGCCAGCCCGATGCCGTAGGTGTGGACCACGAGGGGCCCGATATGGAAGGAGACGGGGATTGGTTTCACGATGATCCTGGGCGGTCGACCGGGCCCGAGCGTGCCCGCGATCGGGGCCAGCGTAGCGCCGAGCCCGGGCCCGTCCCGATCGCGCCCGGCGCGACTGCCGGCTCCCCCCGCCTGTTCGACGCGTGGGCGGGGTCCCATTAGCGTCGAAGCGCCTCCCGTGGACGGGACCGGCACGACGAGGAGGGTGTGATGGCAGCGCTGCAGGGGAAGGTCGCCGTCGTGACGGGCGGCGCCTCGGGCATCGGGCTGGCGAGCGCCCGGCTGCTCGCGTCCGAGGGCGCCACCGTGGTCGTCGTCGATGCCAACGGCGACGGTGCCGAGAAGGCCGCGGCCGCGCTCGGCGGCATCGCCGTGCGCGCCGACGTCGGGAACGTCGGGGATTGGGCGGCCATCGTCGGCGCGGCGCGCCATCTCGGTGGCCTCGACATCGCCTACCTGAACGCAGGTGTGACCACCGGCGAGGAGGACATCACCAAGCTGACCGACGAGCAGTACCGGCGGATCATGTCGGTGAACGTCGACGGCATCGTGTTCGGCACCCGGGCCGTGGTACCCGAGCTCGTCGCACGCGGTGGCGGCTCGGTGGTGGCGACGTCGTCGCTGGCGGGGATCGTCTCGTTCCCCGGCGACCCGATCTACACCCTGACCAAGCACGCTGTCGTGGGTTTCGTGCGCTCGGTGGCGGCGCGCCTCGCCGAGCAGCACATCACCATCAACGCCATCTGCCCGGGCCTCGTCGACACGCCGCTCATCGACGGCGAGATCCGCGACGTCCTCGCGGAGTCCGGCTTCCCGTTGATCTCGGCGGAGTCCGTGGCCGAGGCCGTGCTCGGGTGCGTGCTGGGCGAGCAGACCGGCCAGGCGGTGGTGGTGCAGCTCGGGCGCGAGCCCGTCGCCTACCGGTTCGGGCGACCCCCGGGCCCTCGGGCGTCCGGCGTGGAGGGCAAGATCCCGCCGGGGTGGTTGGCGGCCCAGGACGGCGGCGCCTCGTCGCCCGCCGGCGACTGACCGTCAGGGGCGACAGCCCGCCGGCGACTGACCGTCAGGGGCGACCGGCGCCCACGAGCCCGGTGGTCCAGATCCCCGTGATCTGCACGAGCGTCCCGGTCTCCATGGCCTGCACCATCCGCCCGGGCCCCACGTACATCGTGACGTGGCCGATGGTCCCGCCCTCGTCGTAGAAGAGCAGGTCGCCGGGCTGCAGGTCCGACAGGGGCACGTGGACCGTCTCGACGTACTGGTCGGCGGCCGAGTGCGACAGCGCGACGCCGGCGCGTCCCCACGCCCACATGGTGAGGCCCGAGCAGTCGAAGGCCGCACCGGGTATGTCGCCGCCCCACACGTACGGCACCCCGATCTGGGACTCGGCGGCGGCCACGGCGCGCCCCCCGGCCCCGTCGGGCGCCGGCGGCGCCGAGGAAAGCCCGTCACCGGCGGCGGCTCGTTGCGCCGCCATGCGCGCCTGGAACGCGGCCGCCTGGGCGGCCGCGGCGGCGGCCTGCTGCTGGGCGACGAGCGTGGCGATCTGGCCCTTCACCTTCGAGAGGGTCGCCTGCTGGTCGGCGAGCGCGCTCTGGGCGCCCTGCCGGGCGGCACGCGTGGCGGTGAGCGCCGCCTGGGCCTGGTCCTGCGTCTGTTGGAGTTGCGCCTGCTGCGCGTTGAGGACGCTCTCGGACTGGTCGAGCCGGTCGATGGCGCCGGCGATGCTCCCGCTGGCGACCTGTTGGTACTCGCGCACCGCCGCCGAGCGCTCCCCTCCGGGGACGAACAGCTGCTCCACGCCGGCGTTCGACCCACCGGTCGTGTAGTCCTCGATGGCCTGCTGGCGCAGGGCGCTCCGGGCCGCGGCCACCTCGGTCCTGGCCCTGGCCACGTCGGCCTGGGTCTGCGAGATCTGCTGGTCCAACTGCTGGACGTGGATCTGGTCCTGGTCGTACTGCTCGGACAGGGCGGCGAGCTGCTCACCCTGCGCCTGGATCTGCGCGGCGATCTGCGCGGCCTGGGCGCGGGCCTGCGACAGCTGGTCGGCGGCAGCAGGTCGTGCGGGGGAGAGCGCCGCTCCGGCGACGACGGACGCCGCCGCGATCGACGCCGCGACGAGACGGCGGGATCGAACAGAGCGCGGCGCCCGCGCGGGCCTCGCATTCGCGTGCTGCTCGCGGCACGTCACAACGACTCGTGTCTAGCAACCGGGCCCACCCGGTTCAAGCATTTCGCCATGCCGGGGCACCTCCCGGGTCGGCCGCGCCCTGCGCGGCGCGGGCCGGTCACGCCCCGGCCCCGGTAGCGTCGGGTGGGTGCACCCGATCGAACGCCTCCGCTACGTGGCCCGCGCCGGATGGGCGCCACCCGCGGTGCTCGCCGCCGAGGCGGCGTGGGCGCTGGGCGACCTCGCCGTGCACGAGGAAGCGGCCGTCCTTCCGGCTTGCCGCCGACTGCTCGACCGCCACCCGGGGTGCGGGCCGCTGTGGTGGGTGGCGGCGCGGATCCTCACTGCCGGCGACGCCGTCGAGGAGGCGGAGCGCTGCGCGCACGAGCTCGAGTCCGACCGCACGCCCGACCGGTTGCACGAAGATCTCGCGGCTGCCGGCAGGGTGGTGCGCCACGGCGGGATGGGTGAGGTAGCGAGCGCCGACGTCGTGCTGGTCGAGGTCGACGCCATCGGCCCCGGCGGCATGGTGGTCGACGCCGACGACACGGGCCTGATCGCCGCCGCGCTCGCCGTGGACGTGCCCGTGTGGGTCGAGGCCGGCGTGGGACGGGTCATGCCCCGTCGACTCTGGGAGGCGCTCGTTCGTCGCGTCGACGGCGCGCCGACGGGCCGGGGCGGCATCGTCGTCGCCCTCGACGGTGTCGACGCCGTGGTCGGGCCCGACGGCTCGCAGGCGGTGCGCGTCGCGCTCGCCTCGACCGACTGCCCCGAGCCGGGCGAGCTCCTGGCGCGCTGGTAGGCGCCGCGGGGGCCCGGCATGGTCGGCGTGGGACCGATCGACGCCGCGGAGGCCCGGCATGGTCGATCGACGCCGGGGCGTCGGCGTGGGACCGATCGACGCCGGGGCGTCGGCGTGGGTATGGTCGGCGGCCATGGGCGAGATGATCGAATTCCCGAGCAACGGATCCCCGGGCCAGGGGTACCTGGCGGTGCCCGCAGCAGGCACCGGGCCGGGCGTGGTCGTGATCCAGGAGTACTGGGGGCTGGTGCCGCACATCAAGGACGTCGCCGATCGCTTCGCCGCCGCGGGGTTCGTGGCGCTGGCGCCCGACCTCTACCGGGGCAAGCAGGCCTCCGAGCCTGACGAAGCCGGCAAGGAGATGATGGCCCTCCAGCTCGACCGGGCCGCCCGGGACATGTCGGGGGCCGTGGACGAGGTGCTGCACCGCTCGTCGGGCAGCGTCGTGGGCGTGGTCGGCTTCTGCATGGGGGGCGGCCTGGCGCTCGTGCTCGCCACCCAGCGGCCCGACGCCGTGGCGGCCTGCGTGCCCTTCTACGGGCTGATCCCGTGGCCCGACGCGCAGCCCGACTTCTCGGCGATGTCGGCCGCCGTCCTGGGGCACATCGCGGGGGCCGACGAGTACTTCCCGCCGGAAGCCGCCGCCGCGTTGCAGGCACAGCTGCGCGGCCTCGGCAAGGAGGCCGACTTCCACGTGTACGAGGGCGCCCATCACGCGTTCTTCAACGACACGCGGCCCGAGGTCTACGACGCCGACGCGGCGGCGACGGCCTGGGCCCGGACGATCGACTTCCTGCGCGCCCGGATCGGGTGACGCCCGCCGACGCGGCGCGGGGCCTGATCGGCCGCTACCTCGAGCTCGGGCTGGGGCTCGGTCGCCACGTCGACGGCCTGGTTGACGCCTACTACGGCCCGCCCGAGCTCGCCGTGCGCATCGACGCCGCGCCGCTTCGCGCCCCCGCGCAGCTCGTGGCGGACGGTCGCGCCCTGGTCGCCGCCCTCGACGCCGGTGAGCCGCTCGACGACGGCGCGCCCGGCGAGCCGGGGCCCGACCCCGGCGCGGACGCCCGGCGCCGTCGGTGGGTGCGGGCGCAGGCCGTCGGACTGCTCACCACGGCCCGCCGCCTGACCGGTGAGCCCATCGCCTACCCCGACGAGGTGGAGGCGTGTTACGGCGTCCGCCCCCACGTGGTGCCGGAGGAGGAGCTGGCCGCGGCCCACCGACGCCTCGACGACGCACTCCCGGGCAGCGGGCCGCTGGCGGACCGACTCATCGCGTGGCGCGAGGCGCAGGCCGTCCCGCCCGACACGTTGACGGCCGCCATCGGATCGCTGGCGGAGGAGCTGCGACAGAGGACCGACGACCTCTTCGGGCTCCCCGACGGGGAGCATGTCGAGTTCGAGCTGGTGACGGACAAGCCGTGGTCGGGCTTCAACCACTACCTGGGTGGGTTGCGCTCCTCGGTGGCGGTGAACACCGACCTCCCCGTTCTCTCCACGTCGCTCGCCCACCTCGTCGCGCACGAGGCCTACCCGGGGCACCACACCGAGCACTGCCGGAAGGAGGTCGGCCTCGTCCGGCGCCGGCACTGGCTCGAGGAGACGATCTTCCTCGTCGGCACGCCGCAGTGCCTGCTGGCCGAAGGCCTGGCCGATCTCGGCCTCGAGGTCGTCCTCGGGCCCAGGCCCGAGCCGGTGGTGGCCGGTCACCTCCACCCGCTCGGCATCCGCTACGACGCCGAGGTCGTCGCCGCGCTGGCCGAGTCGGCCGAGACCCTCGGGGCGGTACGCGGCAACGCCGCCTGGCGGCTGCACGTCGAGGGCGCCGACCCCGAGCTCGTCGTCGACGAGGTGGCTCGCTGGGCGCTGCTTCCCCGTCGGCGCGCCGCCAAGGCCGTGGAGTTCCTGCTCCACCCGACGTGGCGCGCCTACGTGTCGTGCTACGTCGAGGGCCTGCCGCTGTGCCGGCGTTTCGTCGGCGGTGACCCGGCGCGCTTCGCCGAGCTCCTGAGCGAGCAGCTCGTCCCGGCCGACCTGGCCGCCTGAGGGGTCGTGGCCGGGCGCGGCCCGGGCCCACGTGGAGTCCGGTCGGGTGCCGCCGGTAGCATGCGCCCATGTCCGAACGAAGCCGGAACCTTCCCCGCCGATCCTGTTTCTCCACCCCCGGCTCGAACGAGCGCTTCCTCGAGAAGGCGCCCACGGTGCCCGCCGACATGTCGTTCCTCGACCTCGAGGACTCCGTCGCCCCCCTCGAGAAGGAGGCCGCCCGGGCCAAGGTGGTCGAGGCGATCCGCAAGCAGGCGTGGGACGACCGCGTCCTGTGCGTCCGCATCAACGCCTGGGACACGGAGTGGACCTACGGCGACGTCATCGAGGTGGTGGGCAACGCCGGCGAGCGCCTCGACGAGGTGATGCTCCCCAAGGTGCAGTCGGCGGCCGAGGTCGTCGCCCTCGACCTCCTGCTCACCCAGGTCGAGAAGAAGCACGGCCTGCCGCCCCGGCACATCGGCATCGAGGCGCAGATCGAGACGACCCGGGGCCTCATCAACGTCGACGAGATCTGCGCGGCGTCGCCCCGGCTGGAGACGATCATCTTCGGCCCCGCCGACTTCGCGGCGTCGATGGAGATGCCCGTGCTGACCGGCGGCGTCCAGATCCCCGAGTACCCCGGTGACCATTTCCACTACGTGTTCAGCCGGATCCTCATGGCCGGGCGCGCCAACGGCCTGCAGGTCATCGACGGCCCGTACCTGAGGGTCAAGGACATGGAGGGGCTGCGCGACTTCGCCCAGCGAACCCGTGTCCTCGGCTACGACGGCAAGTGGGCCCTCACCCCCGATCAGGTCACGGTGCTCAACGAGCTGTACTCGCCGACCCAGGAGCAGTTCGACCACGCCTGGGACATCCTCGACGCCTACCAGAAGGCGACCGAGGACGACCGCAAGGGCGCCGTGATGTTCGGCGACGAGATGATCGACGAGGCCAGCCGGAAGATGGCGACCAAGTTCGTCGTCCGGGGCGAGCGCGCCGGGCTCAGCCGCTCCACGGGGTAGTGGTCAGCCCGCCGCCTGCTCCACGAGCCGTCGGGCCACGACCTTGAGCGCCAGTGTCTCGTCGGCGCCCTCGAAGATCGACAGCACCCGGGCGTCGACGAAGTACCGGCTCACCGGGAACTCCTCGGCATACCCCATGCCGCCGTGGATCTGCATGGCTTCGCGCGTCACCCACTCGGCGGCGCGGCACACGTAGGCCTTCAACATCGACGCCTCGAGCGTCCCTTCACCCTTGGCCATGAGGCGGGCCACCTCGTACGAGAACTGCCGGGCCACCTGGATCAGCACCGCCATGCGAGCCAGCTTCGCCCGGGTCAGCTGGTAGTCGCCGACGGGCCGCCCGAACACCACGCGGTTGGCGGCGTAGTCGGTGGCGGCCTCGTAGGCGGCCTGCATGACCCCGAGCGCCCGCGCCGCGGTCTGGAGGCGGCCGTTCTCGAACCCGGCCATCTGGAAGTAGAAGCCCCGGCCCACACCCTCCTCACCACCCACCAGGTTGGCGTCGGGGACGAACCAGTTGTCGAAGGCGATCTCGTAGGAGTGCATGCCCCGGTAGCCGAGGGTGTCGATGGGCCGTCCCTCCATGCGACCCCCGGGGTCGCGGCGCCCGTCCGCGGCGGCGTCCTGCTCGAAGACGAACCCGCTGCCCTCCCCGCGGGGCTTCTCGACGACGAACAGCGACAGGCCCCGGTGCGCTTTGGCGCGGTCGGGGTCGGTGCGGGCGAGGAGCATGAGGACGTCGGCGCGGGCCGCGAACGTGCACCAGGTCTTCACCCCGTTGACGAGCCAGCCGCCGTCGGTGCGCGCCGCCGCGGTGACGATGGCGGCGACGTCGGAGCCGAAGTCCGGCTCGGTGACCGCCACCGCGTTCATGACCTCGCCCGAGGCCAGCCTCGGCAGCCACAGCTGCTTCTGCTCCTCCGTCCCTCCCGCCACGAGGGCACGGCTGAGGATCTCGGGCCTCGTGATCAGTGACCCGCCGGCCCCGAGGGATCCCCAGGACAGCTCTTCGGTGGCCACCACCATGCCCAGGTAGTCGCTGTCTCCCCCCGAGGCGAACCCGCCGTACTCCTCGGGGATCGACAGCCCCAGCGCGCCCATGTCGGCGAGGCCCGTGATGATCTCTTCGGGGATGTCGTCGTTGGCCCGGTGGATGTGCTCGGCGCGGGGCCGGATCTGCTCCTCGGCGAAGCGGTGGAAGGTGTCGCGCACGAGGGCGAAGTCGGCGTCGAGACGGCGGTCGCCTTCGGTGCCCGCCAGCCCGGCGAGGAACACCGGGTCGCGGTGGGCGGCGACGAACGGCCGGGCCGGTCCCATCCAGTCCGGCGTCGTGCCGAAGGCCTCCTCCCGCCCGACCAGGCGGGCGGCGAGGTCGGCGAGTGCGTCGGCCACGAAGGCACAGGCGATGCGGGCCTCGTCCGCGCCGGTGGCGCCGTAGGTGAGGGCGGCCTCCGCGGCGCGCACGCCGGCGGCGGCGTGGGCGAGGTCGTACGCCACGACCTGGTCGGCGTCGGGGCCGCCGCCCGCCGCCACCCGCCGGGCGGCGTCGCCGACGACCGACGACGCCAGGGCCAGCGCGGCCGTGGCCGCCTCGAGGTTCGGGGTCGGGCTACCGGGCACGGCCAGAGGTTAGCGATCGCCCGCGCCAGCTTCGGGCACGCGCCCGATGACCGTGACGAGCGGGGGGAGGACGACGGGGTCCTGCCCGGGGTCGACGCCGGTCAGCGACTGCAGGTACGCCGTCACGGGCCCGGGCCCGACGCCGGCGGGCGCCTCCGCCCAGGCGTCGACGATGTCGAGCCCCGCGTCGCGTGCCAGCGCCGGGAGCAGCGCGCCGACGTCGGGATGGCGCGCGCCGGGCATGGACATCGGTGTCCCGCCCACGCGCCCCGCCGAGGTGACGGGCTCCTGCGCGACCACCCAGCCACCGGGGCGCACCGCCGCCCGCATCCGCCGCAGCACGACGGCAGGGTCGGCCACGTGCATCAGCAGGAACCGGCAGAACGCCAGGTCCACGGCCTCGGGGAGGAGGAGGTCCTCGCCCGCCTGGGTGATGGCGAGCACCTGGCTGAACGCCGCCGCGGCGGTGGCGGCCTCGTCCCGGGCGCGCGGGTCGCTGTCCACGGCGTACACGCGCCCGTCGTGCCCCACGATCTCGGCGAGGGCCACCGACACGTCCCCGCCCCCCGCGCCCACGTCGACGCACCGCCAGCCGGGGCCGATCCCGAGGCGTTCGAGGGCGGTGGCGAGGGGACGCCGGTACACGTCGTCGCGCAGGGCGTCCGGCACGGATCAGACGCTACCGGCTGTAGCCTGCCGGACGTGAAGGTCACGATGCTGCTGTGCGACTCCGCCCAGGTCGCCGACGGGAAGCTGTTCGTGCTGGGGGGTGGGTGGTCCCTCACGGGGCCCGAGCCGATGCCCTCGGCCATCGCGCTCAAGATCGACGTGGGATGGCACGAGGCCGACCAGGTGCACCACTGGGAGCTGTACCTCGAGGACGCCGACGGCCGGCCGGTCATGGTGGACACCCCGGAGGGGACCCACCCGGTGGAG
Source organism: Acidimicrobiales bacterium (assembly GCA_035531755.1). NCBI lineage: Bacteria > Bacillati > Actinomycetota > Acidimicrobiia > Acidimicrobiales > Acidimicrobiales bacterium. The sequence goes on from DATKSK010000014.1 coordinate 18,283, forward strand.
GTGCGCGGGGAGTTCAACGTCGTGCGGCCGACGACGGTCCCGGTGGGGACGCCCATCGACGTCGCCCTGGCGGTCAACCTCGGCCCGCTCCCGCTCGAGCCCGGCAACCGCTACACGTGGCGCCTGTCCATCGGCGGCGAGTCCGAGGCCGACTGGGCCCTCGGGTTCACCACCCGGCCGAGGCCGGCGCCATGACCACCTACGACCGCCCCTTCGGCCGGTACTTCGAGGACTTCGAGCCCGGTGACATCTACCGGCACTGGCCGGGGAAGACCGTCACGGAGTACGACGACCACCTCTTCTGCATGATCACGATGAACCACCATCCCCTGCACACCAACGAGTGGTTCGCGCAGAACGAGACGGTGCACGGCAAGAACGTCGTGGTGGGCAACCTCGTCTACTCGCTGGTGCTCGGGATGAGCGTCCCCGACGTGAGCGGGTCGTGCATCGCCAACCTCGAGGTGGAGTCGCTCGTCCACCGCTACCCGACCTTCCACGGCGACACCATCTACGCCGAGACGAGGGTCATCGGGAAGGTCGAGTCCTCGTCGAAGCCCGACCGGGGCATCGTCACGGTGGAGACGAAGGGCTTCAACCAGCGCGGCGAGGAGGTCTGCTACTTCCGCCGCAAGCTCATGGTGTGGAAGCGCGAGGCCGCCCCCGAGCGCCGGCGTCCCTACGGGGCCGACGTCTGGGACTGACCGCCCCACCGGCGGGACCAGCCCTCGGCGCGCTGCGACGGGCCGTCCTCGGCGTGGGCCGGGACGGCCTGCGCCCCTTCCCCTGGCGCTCGACGCGCGACCCATGGGCGGTCATGGTGAGCGAGGTCATGCTCCAGCAGACGCAGGCGTCGCGTGTGGTCGAGCCCTACGCGCGCTTCATGCTTTCCTTCCCGACCCCGCGCGCCTGCGCCGACGCGGGGCCGGCCGCGGTGCTCCGGGCCTGGGCCGGCCTCGGGTACAACCGCCGTGCGCGCCAGCTCCACCGGGCCGCGCAGGCGATCTCGGAGCGCCACGGCGGCTCGGTCCCGGCCGACCGCCGGGCGCTCGAGGCCCTGCCCGGCGTCGGGGCGTACACGGCCCGTGCGGTGCTCGCCTTCGCCTTCGAGCGCCACGAAGCCGTGGTGGACGTCAACGTGGCTCGGGTCCTGGCGCGGGCCGTGGCCGGCGCACCCCTGACGACCGGTGGCGCCCAGTCGCTGGCCGACGGCCTCGTGCCGAGGGGCCGGTCGTGGGAGTGGAACCAGGCGATCATGGAGATCGGCGCGGTGGCGTGCACGGCGCGTCGCCCGGCGTGCGGTCGCTGCCCCCTGGCGCGGCGCTGTGCGTGGCGCCGCGCCGGAGGCGTCACGCCCGACCCCGCGGCCGCACCGACCCGGCAAGCCCCCTTCGGCGGCTCCGACCGCCAGGGACGGGGGCGCCTCGTCGCCGCGCTCCGGGCGGGCCGCGTACCCGCCGCGCAGGTGGCGGCGGTGTGCGGCTGGCCCCACGACGCCGCCCGCGCCCGACGCGTCGCCGACGCGCTCGTCGCCGAGGGCCTGGCCCGGCGCGGGCCGGGGGGCACGCTCACCCTTCCGTGATCGCCGGGCCCCGCCGACACGGGCGCCGTCGGGCGCCGCCGGCGAAGACACCGCCGGGCCCCGCCGTGCTCAGGTGAGGAAGCGCAGGACGTGGTCCCGCACGAGATCGGGCTGCTCCAGATGGAGAAAGTGGCCGGCACGCTCGACGGTCACCCGCTCGGAGCCTGCGGGCAGGAGCGCGCCCACGTCCCCGATGGCGTCGAGGCCCATGGCGCCGTCGTCGGTGCCGTGCAGGTACATCGTCGGCTGCGACGGCACCTCGGCCGTCGCCGCCTGGGCCTCGGCGTACACGGGGTCCTGGTACGCCGGGTCGAACAGCGATCGGTAGTAGCCGATGGCGGCAGCGAGGTTGGCGGGGTCACCGATCGACTGCTTCACCTGGGCCACGTCCCATGTGGCGTCGTATCCCGGCGACCAGTCCGCCCACAAGTGGTCGAGGAACGCCAGGCCGTCGGCGGCCACGGCCATCTCGGCCATGGGGAGCTGGAAGAGAAAGACGTAGAAGCTGCGCTTCAGCTGCGCGTAGGTGAAGAACGACTCTGCCGACGCCGCCAGGGGCGGGACGGCCATGGCGACCACCCGGCGCCACCGGTCCGGGTGCAGCACCGCCGCGCCGTAGGCGGCGTACGCCCCCCAGTCGTGGCCGATCACCACGGCGTCGCCGTCGCCGCCGAGCGCACCGTGGAGGGCGCAGGCGTCGCTGGCCAGGGCGCCCACCTGGTAGACGCCGTCCGTCGGGACGGCCGTGGGCGCGTACCCCCGCATCCACGGCGCCACCACGTGGTACCCGGCGTCGGCCAGGGCCGGCATGAGGTGCCTCCACGTGTGCGCCGTGTCAGGGAAGCCGTGCAGGCACAGGGCCAGGGGCCCGGCGGCGGGCCCGGCCTCAAGGTAGGAGAACGCGATGCCGTTGACAGTGACGAGCCGCGATTGCATGGTCGGAGAGTAGTGTCGGCGCCCGAGGGGCCTCCCCGGCTCCCTGGGGCCGGTCCGCTCGCCGGGAGATCGCCGGGAGGCCGCCGGGCACCGGCGGGGGAGACAGAGGGGGTCGTTCGCTGCGAGTCACGTTCTTCGGCGTCAGGGGCTCGTGCCCGTGCTCGGGTGAGCACTACGTGCGCTACGGCGGCAACACCGCGTGCGTCACCGTCGAAGTCGGTGACGAGCCGCCGATCGTCCTCGACCTCGGGACCGGCCTCCGCCCGCTCGGGCACGCGCTCGAGGACCGCTACGGGCTCGGCAACCCCGTCGAGGTCACCGCCTTCCTGACGCACCTGCATTGGGACCACATCATCGGCCTGCCCTTCTGCACGCCGCTGCTGCGCGAGGGCGGGCGCATGGACGTCTACGGGCCGCCCCAGGAGGGCGGCACGCTCCACGACATCATCGACAGGGTGGTGAAGCCCCCCTTCTTCCCCGTGCAGGTGAAGGAGCTCCAGGGCAAGATCGAGTTCAACGAGGTGACCGACGAGGTCATCGCCGTGGGGTCGGCCAAGGTGCGGGTTCGGCGCGTCCCGCACGTGGGCACCACCCTCGGGTTCCGGATCGAGGCCGGAAACGCCTCGGTGGCCTTCGTGAGCGATCACCAGGCCCCCGACGACCGGTCCGTGGTCGCGCCGGCGGTGCTCGAGCTGTGCGACCACGCCGACCTCGTCATCCACGACGCCCAGTACACCGAGGAGGAGTACCGGGCCAAGGCCACGTGGGGGCACTCCACCATCGGTTACGCCGTGCACGTGGCGGCGGCCGCCGGCGCCCGGCAGCTGGCGCTGTTCCACCACGACCCGCAGCACACCGACGACGACATCGACGGGCTCCTGGCCCAGGCGAAGGTGGCGCCCGACGCCGCCCGTCTCGACGGCGTCGTGGCCGCCAGGGAAGGATTGGTCATCGACCTCGGGCGCCCCTGACGGCACCCGAGCGTGGCGAGCAGGACGAGGAGACCATGAGCGACACTGCGGCGGAGGGGATCGGGGCGGTCGACGCCGACGGCGACGACATGGGGGCGTCCGGGGCGTCGACGTTCGACGCCGGGCGCTTCCGCGAGGTCCTCGGCCACTTCGCCACGGGGGTGACCATCGTCACCGCCATGGAGGACGCCGAGCCCGTCGGGTTCACCTGCCAGGCCTTCACGTCCCTGTCGCTCGAGCCGCCCCTCGTGGCGCTGGCACCCGGGAAGAGCTCCACCAGCTGGCCCCGGATCGTGGCGGCCGGCTCGTTCTGCGTCAACATCCTCGCCGAGGACCAGGAGGCGCTCAGCCGGGACTTCGCCATCTCGGGCGGGGACAAGTTCACGGGCGTGGGCTGGCGCTCGGCGGGCAACGGCGCCCCCATCCTCGACGGCGCCCTGGGCTGGGTCGAGTGCGCGTTCGTGGTCGCGCACGACGCCGGCGACCACGAGCTGGTCGTGGGCCGTGTCCAGGACATGGGCGTCCGCCGGGGCCGGCCGTTGCTCTACTACCGGGGTGGCTTCGGCCGGTTCGAGCCGTAGGGCGCGGGCGCGCCGGGGCGACAGGGCGGCCCCGTCTCGATCGGCGCGTCGTCCGGCGGTAGCCTCACCGGCCGTGCCCCGGATCATTCCCTCCGACGAGATCGCCGACGTGGTCGTGGTCGAGCCCGACGTCCACGGCGACGAGCGCGGTCGCTTCATCGAGACCTACCGGCGGTCGTGGTTCCCGCTCGGACGCGAGATGGTCCAGGGGAACCGCTCCGAGAAGCAGGCGGGCGCCGTCGTCGGCCTGCACTACCACCTCCACCAGGCCGACTACTGGTACGTCCTGCGTGGCACGGCCCGGGTCGTCCTCCACGACCTGCGCATCGGGTCTCCGACCGAGGCCGTCACCATGTCGATCGACCTGGACGGCGCGCGCGACACGGGCGTGTTCATCCCGCCGGGCGTGGCCCACGGGTTCGCATCGCTCACCGATGTCCTGCTGTGGTACCTCGTGGACGGCTACTACAACCCCAACGACGAGTTGGGTGTGGCCTGGGACGACCCCGAAGTCGGTGCGGACTGGGGCATCGCCGCCCCCGTGCTGTCGGCGCGCGACCAGTCCAACCCCCGCCGCTCGGACCTCGACCCGGCCCTCTGCCCCCGCTACGGCCTGCGGACGTGACGCGGGCCGGGGCGCCCCGCTCCGGCGGCCCCCGCGCCGGGGCCACGGGCGCGGAGGCGCCCCGTGACGACTCGATCCGGTCCGCGGTGCGCGTGGCGCGCCGGGGGCTGGACTGGCGCGCCGAGAACCGGCACGCTGGCGGCGTGGACGAATCGCAGCAATGGGTGGAGTTCGGGCGCTGGGTGGCGGAGCAGCGCGAGCAGCGGGGCCTGCGCCGCCGCGACGCCGCCCGGCGGGCGAAGATCCCCGAGACGCTGTGGCGCGACCTCGAGACGGGGCGCAAGGAGGCCATCGGGGGTATCCGGCTCCTGCCCAATCCCAGCGCGGACGTCCTCGAGCGCCTGGCCGGCGCGCTCGAGGTCCCCGTCGAGGACGTCCTGGCCCGCATCGGCCGGCCCGCCCGGGCACCGAAGCCCGCCGCCCGCGCCACCGACGCCGGGCGCTCCGGGGACGACGGCTCGTTGTTGGGGGTGAAGCTGCGCCGCCTGTCCGACCGCGACCGGCTGCTGGTCGAGCGGCTGGTCGACGCCATGCTCGAGCACGACGACCGCGGCTAGTCGGCTAGTCGGTCGCGTGCGATTCGGCGTCTTCTACGAGCTGCAGCTTCCCCGCCCTTGGGCCGAGGACGCCGAGCACCGGTTGTTCAAGGACGCGCTCGATCAGATCGAGCTCGCCGACGCCCTCGGCTTCGACTACGTGTGGGAGGTGGAGCACCACTTCCTCGAGGAGTACTCGCACTCCTCGGCCCCCGAGGTCTTCCTGGCCGCGGTCAGCCAGCGGACGAGCCGCATCCGCCTCGGGCACGGCATCGTCCAGCTGCCGGTGGGCTACAACCACCCGGCGCGCGTGGCGGAGCGGGTCGCCACCTTGGACCTCGTGTCCGACGGTCGCGTCGACCTCGGCACCGGTGAGTCCAGCTCGGAGGCCGAGCTGGGCGGCTTCGGCGTGGCCCGGGCGACCAAGCGCGCCCAGTGGGACGAGGCGCTCGACGTCGTCACCCGTCTCATGGTGGAGACCCCCTTCGCGGGGCACGAGGGGCGGTTCGTGCACATACCCCCCCGCAACCTGGTGCCCAAGCCGTTGCAGCGGCCTCACCCGCCGCTGTGGGTGGCGTGCAGCCGGCGCGACACCATCCACCTGGCGGCCGAGAAGGGCATCGGCGCGCTGACCTTCTCGTTCGTCGAGCCGGACGAGGCCAAGACGTGGGTCGACGACTACTACGCCACGATCACCTCCGACCGGTGCGTGCCGGCGGGCTTCGCCGTCAATGCCAACCTCGCCTGTGTCCTGCCGCTCATGTGCCATGCCGACGAGGCGACCGCCATCGACCGCGGGCTCGACGGCAGCCACTTCTTCGGCTACTCGCTCGGGCACTACTACCTGTTCGGGATGCACTCGCCCGGGCTCACCGACGTCTGGCAGGAATTCCAGGAGAACCGCGATCGGTTCGGCTTCAGCCGCGACATCGCCGCCCGGACCGGCCAGCAGCTCGGTGCGCAGCTCATGGAACAGGGCCTCGGGTCGCTGCGCGGGGCCGTGGGGACGCCCTCGCAGATCAGCGACCTCGTCCGCGCCTATGAGGCCGCGGGCGTGGACCAGCTGATCTTCGTCAGCCAGGCGGGCCGCAACCGCCACGAGCACATCTGCGAGTCCCTGGAGCTGTTCGCCCGCGAGGTCATGCCGGAGTTCCGTGACCGCGCCGAGTCGATCGAAGAGGCGAAGGCGCGACGACTGGCGCCCGCCGTCGCCGACGCCCTGGCCCGGCGAGCTCCGCCGCGTGCCGCCCCGCCCGACTACGCCTTTCCCTCCATGCCGCAGTCCTGATCGGCGTCGCCGCTCGGGGCGCCCCTGCGGCGGGCACGGAGTCCCTGCGACGGGACCGCCGGCCCGGCCCCGTCCGGCTGCGTGCCGGTGACCGTTCGGGCCACCTGGGGTTCGGACGACGGGTGGTGATGGGTCTCCCACGCAGGGAGACACTCGTGGGCTCGCGATACCCAAAGCCGATCATGTTCGTTTGAATGGTGGCGATGACTACGGCGCTCATCGTCGGTGTGATCGCCCTCGGCGGGGCCATCGTGGCCCGGGTCACGTGGCGCCGGGTCGCCGACGAGCGCCAGTCCGTCCAACACCACCAGCACACCCTCGAAACGCTGCGCCACATCGCCGACAGTCGGGAACAGCCCCTCCGGGGGCCGGTGCCGAGCCCAGGGGCCGGTGCGCGGCCCCGGCCGCCCCGGCTGCCCCGGCGTCACGAGCCGCCGGGCCCGCCACCGGCACCGGGCGGTCCCCCGTCGGGCCCGGGGCGGCGCGCCGAGCGCGTCGGCCGGCGGGAAGTCCGTGGGAGGGGTCGCGCCGTGCTCGCCGTGGCTGCGGTCGTCGTCGTCGGCGCGGCGGCCGCCGTCGCCGTTGCCGTCGGGTCGTCGTCGACGTCACCCGGCAGTCACGGCCCACACCACGGCGGAGGAGTCGCCGCGGGCCGTGGGACCACCACGGTGCCCCCGCACGAGTCCGGCGCGCCGGTGAGCGACACGGCCTCCGGCGCGACGTACGTGGCGACGCGTGCGCACTACACGGTCGTGCTCGACGCCACCGGCCCGTGCTGGGTGATGGCCAGGGACACCGCGACCGGCGCGGTCGTCTGGACCGGGACCCTGCCGGGCGGGGACACGCACTCGCTGTCGGCCACCGGGACGCTCGCCGTGGAGCTCGGCGCGCCCGGCTCGGTCAGCGTGTCGATGGACGGCACGCCGGTCCGGTTCCCGGCGGGGTACGTCGCGCCGTTCACGATGACCTTCGAGGCCGGCGCGGCCGGCGCCTCCTGAGCTGCCGGCGGCGCCCCGTCGCCGGTGTGCAGGGGGCGCGGGTGCGCCCGATCAGGTGGCGGCACCGACGGCGTCGAGGACGAACGCCACGACGAAGGCTTCGTCGCGCCAGGCTTCGTAGCGTCCCGAGGGCCCCGCGTGCCCGGCGTCGAGCTCCACCTTGAGCAGCACCCGCCCGCCCGGGTCGGCGGCCCGGAGCTTCTGCACCCACTTCGCCGGCTCCCAGAAGCCGACACGGGGGTCCTCGAGCCCCGCCGTGACGAGCATGTCTGGATAGCGCACGGACCGCACGTTCTCGTACGGGGTGTACGCCTTCATCACGGCGTACACGGCCGGGTCGACGATGGGGTTGCCCCACTCCTCCCACTCGATGACGGTGAGGGGCAGGGAGTCGTCGAGGATGGTGGTGAGGCAGTCCACGAACGGGACCTCCGCCACCATCGCACGGAACAGCTCGGGCGCGAGATTGGCGACGGCCCCGATCAAGAGGCCGCCCGCCGACCCGCCGCGGGCCACGAGCCGCCCGGGCGTGGTCCATCCCCCGTCGACGAGCGTGCGCGCGCACGCCACGAAGTCGCTGAACGTGTTGGGCTTGGCGAGCAGCTTCCCCTCCTCGTACCACCGGCGCCCGAGCTCTCCACCGCCGCGCACATGGGCGATGGCGAAGACGAACCCGCGGTCGAGGAGGCTGAGGCGCAGCGACGAGAAGACGGGGTCCATGCACGCCTCGTACGACCCGTAGCCGTACAGGAGGCACGGCGCGCTGCCGTCACGCGGCACGTCCCGGCGGTACACGACGGACATGGGGACCTCGGTGCCGTCGGGGGCGACGGCCCACAGCCGCTCGGTGGCGTAGCGCGCCGGTTCGTACCCGCCGAGGACACGCTGGCGCTTGCGCAGCACGGCCGTGCCGGCGCCCATGTCGAGGTCGAACACCGAGCGCGGGGTCACGAGCGACGAGTACTCGTAGCGCAGCGTCGTGCTGTCGAATTCCGGGTTGGGGCCGCCCCACGACGACGACGGGGTCTCGGGGGACGGGACGAGGACGCCCTCGGGGAGGGGGTGGCGCCACGGGTCGTCGCCGTCGGGGACCGGCACCACGCGGATGCGTGGCATCCCTTGGCGCCGTTCGTAGCTGACCAGGTGGCCGGCGAACACGTCGAGCCCCTCCAGGCGGACGTCGGGCCGGTGCGGGATCACCTCGCGCCAGCCGTCCCGGGCCGGCGCGTCGGCCGCCGTGGCGACGACCCGGAAGTTCTCGGCGTCGTCGTTGGTGAGCAGGAGGAATGTCCCCCGATGGTGCTCGACGCCGTACTCCACCCCCTGGGCCCGGGGCTCCACCACGCGCGGGGCGTCCTCGGGGCGGTCGGCAGGGATCGCCAGGACCTCCGACGTGACCCGCGAGTGCAGCTCCACGAGCACGTACGCCCCGTCCTTGGTCCTGCCGACTCCCAGGTGGAACCGCTCGTCGGGCTCTTCGAGGACCAGCACGTCGTCGTCCGGCGCGCTCCCGACGCGGTGGCGCCAGAGCTGGTGGGGCCGGTTGGCGTCGTCGGGCCGGGTGTAGAAGACGGTGGCGTCGTCGTCGGCCCACGCCACGCCGTACGACGTGCCGAGGATGGCGTCCGCGAGGTCACCGCCGCCACCGGGGTCACCGCCGCCGCCGGGGTCACCGCCGCCGCCGAGGTCGCGCAGCCGGAGCGTGAAGCGCTCGTCACCGGTGGTGTCGACGGCGTAGGCCAGGCGGGTGTGGCCCGGGCTCACGGCGATGTTGGCCACGTCGAGGTAGGGATGGGACCCGGCCAGCGTGTTCTCGTCGAGCAGCACCTCTTCGTCGGGCCACGGTCCCGCCGCCTCGGCGGCGCCCTTCCGGGGGCTGGTCGACGCGCCGTCCTCCCGGGGGCTCGTCGACGCGCCGTCCTCCCGGGGGCTCGTCGACACGGGGTCCTCGTCCCCGGCGCGGGGGAGCGGGGGCGTCGCCGGGTCGCGTCCGGGGCCGTGCACCGGCAGGCGGCAGTGGATCGGGTAGGCCTGACCCTCGAGGGTGCGCTCGTAGTACCACCACGGTCCCTTGCGCACGGGGACGCTGAGGTCGGTCTCCACGATGCGGGCCCGGAACTCGGAGAACAGCTCCGCCCGGAGCTCGGCGAGGTGTGCGGTCTGCTCCTCGGTGAAGTCGTTCTCGGCCCGGAGGTGGGCGACCACCTCGGGGTCGTCGCGCCGGCGGAGCCAGAACCAGTCGTCGACCCGCCGGTCTCCGTGGGCCTCCAGGACCGTGGGGCGCCGGGGGGCCGCCGGGGCCGCCGCCGACCGGTCGGGCACGGGTCCGGGGGTGGTCCCCCCCGGCGGGCGACGATGATCGGGACCGGTCATCGCAGGATGATCCCAGACAGGGCCCGCCACGGTCGCACCGCCACCCCCTGGTTGTTACTATCTGGATAGGAGAAATCTCCCGAGCGGCCCCGAGGCTCGGTCGGGCGGTGCGTCCGGCTCCTCGGGCCAGAGGTGATCATGACCACAGCCGATCTCGACCTGGGCCGGTACAAGCTGGGCTGGAGCGACGCCGAGGACTACGTCTTCAAGCCGAAGAAAGGCCTGTCGGAGGAGATCGTCCGGGAGATGTCGGGCATGAAGGGGGAGCCCGACTGGATGCGCGACTTCCGGCTGAAGGCGCTCAAGCGGTTCTTCGCCCGGCCCATGGCGCAGTGGTTCGCCGTGAACATGCCGGACCTCGACTTCGACAACATCTACTACTACGTGAAGCCCACCGAGGGTCAGGTGAAGGACTGGGACGCCCTGCCCGAGTCCATCAAGACGACCTACGAGAAGCTGGGCATCCCCGAAGCCGAGCGGAAGTACCTCGCCGGGGTGACGGCCCAGTACGAGTGCCTCCGGGGATCGACGCGCGTGTGGACCACCGCCGGGATGCGGCCCATAAAGGAGCTCGTGCCCGGGGACGAGGTCTTCTCGCTGGACGAGGCGAGCAAGGACATGGTCGCCGCCCGTGTCGTCGGGCAGCGGTGCTCCGGGGACAAGGAGGTCTTCGAGATCACGGCGCGGGGCCGGACCATCGGCGCATCGTCGAACCACCCGTTCCTCGTCCTGCGCGACGAGCGCCGACCGGGCGCGAAGAAGGCCCGGTTCCGTCCCACGTGGGTGCCGGTCGAGGACCTGGTGGTCGGCGACCTGGTGGCGATCGCCACCGACGTCCCTGAATTCGGCCGACCCGCGGCGCTGTTGCCTCCGGACCGGCCCGAGGCGTCGCGGTTCCCGGTGGTGACGACGGACGACCTGTGCTGGTGGGCCGGCGTCTACCTGGGTGACGGCTATCTGAAGCGTGGCACGCACCCCGTCGTCGAGATCGCCGTGGATCGGACCGACGAGGTGCTGGTCGAGGAGATCCGGCGCGTCACGCGGGAGCTGTTCGGCATCGAGCTGGCCCTGTCCCCCGACGGCTCCCGCCTCCGGGGCAGGGGCACCGCGGCCCTCGCCGAGTTCGTCGAGCGCAACGGGCTCGGAGGGACCTCGCACACCAAGCGCCTCCCGGACTGGTGCTTCGGGCTCCCCCGGTCCCAGCGTCTGGCGCTGATCGCCGGCCTGCTCGACGCCGACGGCTACGTGCGGGACAACGCCACCAGCAAGGACGCCATGTTCTGCAGCGCCAATCGCGACATGCTGTCCCAGCTGAAGGAGCTGCTCGCCCTGTGCGGTATCGGGAGCAGCCGCGTCATCGACGTTCGCAACCGGCACCCGTTCGACCGCGACCGGATCCTGCAGGCGTACCACCTCCGGCTGAGCGGGCGCTTCGACCAGATGCCGGCGCGCTCCGCGCGTCGCCGTGACCGCCTCGGCCGGCGGCAGTACGTGCACACGTACCGGACGGCCAAGGGCACGGTGTTGCGCGCCCACACCAGCGAGATGCTCGGATTCGTCGAGGTCGAGTCGATCGAGTCGGTGGGCGTCGAGCCCGTGTTCGACATCGAGGTGAGCGGGCACCACAACTTCGTCGCCGAGGGGTTCGTCGTCCACAACTCCGAGGTGGTGTTCCACCGCAATCGCGCCGACCTCGAGGCGCAGGGCGTGTTGTTCTGCGACATGGACACGGCCGTGCGCGACTACCCGGACCTCGTCCGGCGCTGGTTCGGGTCCATCATCCCTCCCAACGACAACAAGTTCGCCGCCCTCAACTCGGCCGTGTGGTCGGGCGGCTCGTTCATCTACGTCCCGCCCGGCGTGCAGATCGACATGCCGTTGCAGGCCTACTTCCGGATCAACGCCGAGAACATGGGCCAGTTCGAGCGGACGTTGATCATCGCCGACGAGGGATCGCAGGTGCACTACGTCGAAGGGTGCTCGGCGCCGGTCTACTCGACGGACTCGCTGCACTCGGCCGTGGTCGAGCTGGTGGCGCTGCCCGGCTCGCGCATCACCTACACGACCATCCAGAACTGGTCCAACAACGTCTACAACCTCGTGACCAAGCGGGCGCGGGCGGAGGCCGAGGCCCGCGTCGAGTGGATCGACGGCAACATCGGGTCGCGCCTGACCATGAAGTACCCGTCGGTGTACCTGATGGGCCCCAAGGCCTCGGGCGAGGTGCTGTCGGTGGCCTACGCCGGTGCGGGACAGCACCAGGACGCGGGGGCGAAGATGATCCATGCCGCCCCCGAGACGACGTCGACGATCGTCTCCAAGTCGATCTCCAAGGACGGCGGCCTGTCGACGTACCGGGGCCTGGTCAGGGTGGAGGAGGGGGCGAAGCACGCCAAGAGCTTCGTGCGCTGCGACGCCCTCATCCTCGACGAGCAGTCCACCTCCGAGACCAAGCCCTACATGGAGGTGGAGGAGCGCGACGCCCAGATCGGCCACGAGGCGACGGTGTCCAAGGTGGGCGAGGACCAGCTCTTCTACCTCATGAGCCGCGGCCTGTCGGAGAGCCAGGCCATGAGCATGATCGTCAACGGCTTCATCGAGCCCGTGGTGCGGACCCTGCCCATGGAGTACGCGGTCGAGTGGAGCCGGCTCATCGAGCTGCAGATGGAGGGCGCGGTCGGCTGACCGCACCGGCGCCGCGCCCCGGCGCCCGCCGCCCCGCCCCGGGATGGGATGATGGCACCGTGCCCATGCGTGAGGAGTGCAAGCACTTCCAGAGCCGGACCTACGACAGCGGCGACGTCGTGCGGTTCTGTGAGCTCGACCTCGCCCCCGAGGCGCCCTGGCGCTGCCCCGACGACTGTGCGTCGTACGAGCCCCGGCTGGCCGACGTGGGGTGGGTCCACGGCTCGCTGGTCGAACCGCCCGTCGAGGACGAACCGGCCACGGGGCCCGACGTGGTGCGACTCCTCGAGGATGCCGAGGACATCATCGACGCCGTCGTCCCCGAGACCCTGGCCGAGGTCCAGCGAGAGGAGCGCCGCCCGCCGCGCCCCCGCGACCGGCGTCGGTGGCCGTGGCGCCGCCGCTGAGCGAGGTGCGGGCTCAGCGCCCCCGGAATTCCGGCGGGCGCTTCTCCATGAAGGCGGTCATGGCCTCGACGAGGTCGTCGGACTGGAGGAACCCGGCGTTCCAGGTGGCCACGTAGTCGAGGCCGTCCGCCACCGACTTGTCCTCGCACGCGGCGAGCACCGCCTTGGTGCCCTGGACCGCGAGGGGTGAGTTGGCGGAGATCTCGGCGGCCAGCCGGTACGCCGCTCCCAGGGCCGACTCGGCGTCGGGCAGCACGTCGTTCACGAGCCCGATCTCCCTCGCCCGGGCGGCGGTGATGTCCCTGCCCGTCAGCGCCAGCTCCGCCACGTGGCCCTTGCCGATGATGCGCGGCAGCCGCTGCAGGCTGCCGAGGTCGGCCACGATGGCGACACGCGTCTCGCGCACCGAGAAGACGGCGTCGGCGCTCGCCACCCGGATGTCACAGGCCGCGGCCAGGTCGACGCCACCCCCGATGCAGTACCCGTGGATGGCGGCGATCACGGGCTTCGGGCACTCGGCCACCGCCGTGACCGACCGCTGCATGCGCAGGATGCTCGGCCGGGCCGTGAACGCCCGCGCCGCCATGGAGGGCCGGCCGCCGCCGGGCCCGCCGGCGTCGCCGGACCCGTTCGAGCCCCCGGGCCCGCCGGCGTGGCCGGGGCCGTCGTCCGGGCCGTGGGACCCGCCGCCCCCGTCGCCGGTGAGCAGCCCCGCCATCGCCTTCAGGTCGAGCCCCACGCTGAAGTGCGGGCCGCGGGCGGCCACCACCACCGCTCGCACCGAGCGGTCGTCCGACAGCTCGCCCATGGCGAGCGGCAGGTCGGCCCAGAACGCCGGCCCCATGGCGTTGCGGGCCTCGGGCCGGTCCAGCCAGAGGGTGGCGACGTGGCCGTCGCGTTCGATGGAGAGCACCTCGGAGTTCGCCATGGCCGCCACACTACGGCCCCGCCCGGGGCGCCGGGATGGGGGCGGGGTCCAGCTCAGCCGGGAATTCCGCCGGGAGAGGGGTGCGGTCGCGGCCGGTAGGATGCGACGAGAGGGCCCGCCGGCCGCGGGCGTCGCCGGCCTGGCCGCGTCGACATGGCCCCGCACGTTCGAGAGAGGTTGACCGCTGACCACCTTCACCGCCGACGCCTCCGTGGCACTGGGCGGCCCCGACTGGTTGACCGCCCGCCGGGCCGGGGCCTGGGAGCGGTTCGCGGCCTCGGCCGTCCCGACCGAGGCCGAAGAGGTGTGGCGCTACAGCGGCATCGACGCCTTCGACCTCGACGCCTACGCCCCGGCGGCCGTCCCGGTCGCCCCGTCCGGCGCCGCCCTCGCCCTCGCCCGGGGGCTCGCCGACTCCCTGGGGCCCCGTGCCGGGCTGGTGGTGACCCGCAACGGCCACGTCGAGGCCGTCGAGATGTCGCCCTCGGTCCCCTCCGACGCCGTGTCGGTGACCAGCGCGCGCGCTGGGGGCCCGATCGTCCCCGAGCACCTCGGCGAGCTCGCACCGGCGCGTGACGCCTTCGGGGAGCTGCACGACGCCTTCGTCGCCGACGCCGTGGTCGTGCGCGTGGCTCGCAAGGCCGTGGTGGGCGATCCGGTCGTCGTCGTCCACCTCGTCGACGCCGCGGTCGACGACCTGGTCGACACCGCCGTCGACGGCGACTCGGGCGGCCGCGGCGTCTCGGTGTTCCCGCGCGTGCTGGTGGCGCTGGGCACGTCGGCCGAGGCCGGGGTCATCGAGCTCACGGCACCGGCCTCCATGGTGGACGGCCGCCGCCCGGCGGGGGGCGAGGGCGACAGCGATCCCCGCGCCGCCCTCGTGGTGCCCGTCACCGAGCTCCACGTGGCCGACGACGCCCGCCTGCGCTACGCCAACCTCCAGGTCCTGGCGCGCGGCACCACGTGCATGGCCGTGCAGGCCAGCCGCGTGGGACGCGACGCCACGTTGCGGTCGTTCACGGCGGGGCTCGGCGGGCGCTACTCGCGGGTGCGCACCGACTCGGACCTCGTGGGCCAGGCCGGCCGCACCGCCCTGCTGGCCGCGTACCTCGGCACCGGGGACCAGGTCCATGACTTCCGGACCCTCCAGGACCACCACGCGCCGCGCACCGAGAGCGAGCTTCTGTTCAAGGGGGCCGTCGCCGACACGGCGCGCTCGGTCTACAGCGGCCTGATCCGGATCCGCCGGGGGGCACGCGGGGCCAACGCGTTCCAGACCAATCACAACCTCGTGCTCTCCGAAGGGGCGCACGCCGACTCGGTGCCGAACCTCGACATCGACGAGAACGACGTCCGGTGCAGTCATGCCTCCACCGTCGGCCCCATCGACGAGGACCAGCGCTACTACCTCGAGACGCGGGGCATCGAGCCGGTCGTCGCGGAGCGGCTCGTCATCCTGGGCTTCTTCTCGGATCTGGCCGGGCGCGCCCCGTTCCCGGGCGTCGGGCGGTGGGTGGAGGACGCCGTGGGGGCCCGTCTGACCGGGCGCCTGCCCGCCGAGCGCGGGGCGGGGGAGCACGGCGCCGCCGCGGGCCACGGCGGGAGCGGCGCCACGAGCGGCGCCACGAGCGGGCCGGACGGCGACGATGGGTGACGTCGTGCGCCTGTGCGGGCGCGACGAGCTCCCGGCCGGGAGCGCCCGCCGGTTCGACGCGGGCACCCACCGGATCGCGCTCGTGCGCATCGAGGACGACTACTACGCCATCGGTGACACCTGCAGCCACGAGGACTACTCCCTCGCCGAGGGGGAGATCCTCGCCGGCGCGTGCGAGATCGAATGCTGGAAGCACGGCTCGATGTTCGACCTGCGCACCGGCGAGCCCCGGTCGCTGCCGGCGACCAAGCCCGTCCCGGTCTACACGGTGCGGGTCGAGGGTGACGACGTGCTCGTGGAGCTCCCGTGACGATCCCGGCTGCCGGCCGCGGCGGATCGCACCAGCTGGTGGTGCGCGGGCTGCGCGCCGGCGTCGCCGGGCTCGACGTGCTCACCGGGGTCGACCTCACGGTGCGCGGCGGCGAGGTGCACGCCGTCATGGGCCCGAACGGCTCCGGGAAGAGCACGCTGGCGCA
This sequence comes from Acidimicrobiales bacterium, assembly GCA_035531755.1. Taxonomy (NCBI): domain Bacteria; kingdom Bacillati; phylum Actinomycetota; class Acidimicrobiia; order Acidimicrobiales; species Acidimicrobiales bacterium. The sequence continues at coordinate 34,323 of DATKSK010000014.1, forward strand.
CGTCCTCATGGGCAAGCCCGGCTACCAGGTCCTCGGCGGCGACGTCACCCTCGACGGTCAGGACCTCCTCGCCCTGCCGCCGTGGCGCCGGGCCCGTCTGGGGCTGTTCCTGGCGCCCCAGGACCCCACCGAGGTGCCCGGCGTCGGCCTGCACCAGGTTCTCACCGAGGCCCTGCGCGGCCGGGGTCCGGGCCCCGACGACGACGGCCGGGCCCTGGTGGCGTCGGCGTCGGCCGAGGCGGCGCGCGTCGGGCTGGAGGCGCGCCTGCTCGACCGGCCCCTCAACGTCGACCTGTCAGGGGGAGAGCGCAAGCGCAGCGAGACGTTGCAGCTGGCGCTCCTGCGGCCGACGATCGCCGTCCTCGACGAGCTCGACTCGGGCATCGACGTCGACGGGCTTCGCGACGTGGCACGGCGCGTGCGCGAGGGCGTCGATGAATGGGGCCTCGGGGTGCTCGCCATCACCCACTACCGCCGGTTGTTGTCGGTGCTGCGCCCCGACGTCGTGCACGTGTTCGTGCAGGGCCGCATCGTGGCGAGCGGCGGCCCGGAGCTCGCCGACGAGCTCGAGCGCTCCGGCTACGGCGCGTTCGAGGCGTTGGCCAGGGAACAAGGCCAAGGTTCGGGCGGCGCCGGCGGCTCGTGACGGTGATTCGTTCCGCCTGACGGCGCAGGGGTACCCTGGCCGCCCGCCCAGGGGATCCGACGCAGGAGGCCGCCGTGCGCTTCTTCAGCTTCCACCTCATGCCGTACTCGGGCCTTCCTGCCGACTACGACGGGCCGGCGTGGATCACCTGCCCGAACGAGCTGTTCGACCCGGTGCTGGGCGGTGAGCTGTACAACCGCTACATCGACGACCTCGTCTACGCCGAGGAGCTCGGCTTCGACGGCGTCTGCGTCAACGAGCACCACCAGAACGCCTACGGCATCATGCCGTCGCCGAACCTGATCGCCTCGGTCCTCGCCCGCGAGACCTCGCGGGTGAAGATCGCGGTGGTGGGGAACGCGCTCCCGCTCTACGACCCGCCGACGCGGGTGGCGGAGGAGTTCGCCATGATCGACTGCATCAGCGGTGGCCGCCTCATCGCCGGGATGGTGGTCGGCGGTGGCCCGGAGTACTACTCGTTCTCCTTGAACCCCGCGCACGCCCGGGAGCGCTTCGCCGAGGCCCACGACCTGATCATCAAGGCGTGGACCGAGCCCGGCCCGTTCGAGTTCATCGGCAAGCACTACAAGCTCCGCTACGTGAACACCTGGCCCCGGCCCGTCCAACAGCCGCATCCCGAGATCTGGATCCCGGGGGTGGGCTCGCTCGAGACGCTGGAATTCGTGGCCCGGCACCACTACGCCTACATGGGGATCCCGTACTTCCACATCGACGTCTTCGAGCGCATGTTCTCCATGATGCGGGACGCCTGCTCCCGGGAGGGCTACGAGGCCGACCCCCTCCAGCTCGGGTGGCTGGTGCCCGTCTTCGTGGCCGAGACCGACGCCGAGGCGCGTCGGCGCTACGAGGAGCACTTCTGGTATTTCGTCCGCCGACTGCTCCCGGGCATCAACATCTCCCCCCCGGGCTACACGTCGGTGCGATCGGTGGAGAACATCATGAAGAGTGCCGGCACGTTCGCCCTGAACCTCGACACCTGGGACCAGGTGGTGGAGGGCCAGTACGCCATCGTGGGCTCCCCGGACACCGTCGCCGAGCTGCTGGCCGCCAACGTCGAGCGCCTGGGCGTGGGGAACCTGCTCGGCCTGTTCCAGCTGGGGACGCTGCCCGCCGCCGACACCAGGCGGAATCTCGAGCTCTTCGCCACCGAGGTCATGCCGAGGCTGCGGGCGCGGTTCCCGGGCGCGGCGCCGGCCATGGGGCCGGCCACGGCCACGGCTACGGCCACGGGGCCGGCGGCGAACGGGGCGGCGACACCGTGAGCGCGGTGACCCCCGGGTCGCTCGACACCGCGGTCGGCCGCATCGAGGTCCATCGCGGCGGTACCGGTGGCCCGGCGCCGCTCGTCTACCTCCATTCGGCGCAGGGCGAGGTGCCGGGCATGCCGCTCCTCGAGCAGTTGGCCGCCACCCGCGCCGTCGTGGCGCCGCTGTTCCCGGGCTTCGGCGCCTCCGAGGGCCTCGAGCACATCGACGACATCGAGGACGCCGCCTTCCACCTGCTCGATGTCCTCGACCGCCTCGACGTGACCACGTGCGACGTCGTGGGCATGTCGCTCGGGGGCTGGATGGCTGCCGAGCTCGCCGTGCGATGGCCCGACCGGGTGCGCCGCATGGTGCTCGTGAACCCCGTGGGCCTGTACGTGCAGGGCGCGCCCATCACGGAGATCTTCGGCAGGCCGCTCGACGAGCTGGCCGACGAGCTCTTCGCCGATCCCGGCCATCCCGTGGCGGCGTTCATGCACGCCATGGCCGCGGCGGAGGCGGACCTGTCGCAGGTGCCCTTCGAGCTCGTCCGCCCCATGCTCCAGGCCATGGCGGCCACGGCGAAGATCGGCTGGAACCCGTACCTCCACGACCCCAAGCTGCCCGGGCGCCTCCCGCGGATCGGCGCGCCCACGCTCGTGGTCCACGCGGTCCGGGACGGCATCGTGCCCCGGGCCCACGCCGAGGCGTACGCGTCGGCGATCCCCGACGCCCGGCTCACCGACCTCGACGGCGCGGCGCACCTGGCGGCGGTCGAGCGTCCCGACGAGGTCGCCGCGCTCGTGGTCGAGCACCTCGGGCACTGATTCCCTATACCTCGGGCACCGAGACCCCCGCTTCACAGGTCGGGCGCGCGCCGGATGCCCGACCTGGCGGCCCCCGGGCACGCTGGTACCGTTGCCCCGCAATGGCCCGCCGTCCTCCCCGCAGCACCGTCGCGGGCCGTCGCCCCCGCGACGTCCGCCCCCGCCCCGCCTCGCCTGCCCCCGCGACGCCCGGCACCGCCCGGCCCCGCCCTGCCCGCCACCGCGCCGCCCGGGTGGTGACGTGACCGGTCCCCAGACACCCGGCGGGGGCTCCCGGTCCCGGCCTGACGCCTCCCCGCCCACACCGGCCGCCCCCGCGCCCTCCCGGCGCCGCCACCGTCGGCGCACCCGCGGCGAGCGCGCCATCCGGTGGGCGGTCGTCATCGTGGCGGTCGTGCTCCTCGTGGCGGGCTCGGTCTACGGGTACCTGTGGTACCGGCTGGGACAGATCAAGTCGTTGAAGTGCCCGTCGTGCGCGTCGGAGGCACCGGGCGCCCCGTACAACGTGCTGATCGTGGGGTCCGACTCGCGCGCCGGCGACACCGGGAGTGCCGCGCAGGCCTTCGGCAGCGCCTCGCAGGTCGGCGGGCAGCGCAGCGACACCATCAAGATCCTCCATGTGGACCCGTCGGCGGGGACGGCCCGCCTCCTGTCGATCCCGCGCGACACCTACGTGCGGCTCTCGGGCATGCCGTCGGGCACCGGGCTGGCGACGCATAACAAGATCAACACCGCCTTCAACAGCGGGCCGACCCCGCTCATCGACACCATCGAGAACACCTTCGGCATCACCATCAACCACTTCGTCATCGTGAACTTCAACGGCGTCATCAACCTCGTCAACTCGGTCGGGGACATCAGCCTGAACTTCCGCTACCCCGTGCGCGACAACGACAACGGGAACAACAACTCAGGACTCAACATCCAGCAATCCGGCTGCCAGAAGCTGAACGGCAACATGGCCCTCGCCCTGGCCCGGTCCCGCTACTACCAGTACGAGGTCCGCCCGGGCGTCTGGTACTACGACGGGAGCGGTGACCTGGGGCGCATCCAGCGGCAGAACACGGTGATCGAGGCCGTCATCAACAAGGCGAAGTCGAGCTACAACCCGCTCACGCTCAACGCCTTCCTCGGTTCACTCGTCCACGACATCACCAAGGACGACCAGATGTCGACGGGCATGATCGTGTCCCTGGCGCAGCGCTACCACGCCTTCTCGGGGTCGTCGCTCAAGACCTTCACGCTGCCCACGCTGGGCGCCTACTCGGGCGTGGCGGGGTCTGTGGAGGTCGTCCAGGAGCCGGCCGCCACCCAGGTGATCAGCCAGTTCCTCGGGGCCGACCCGAACGCGATCGTCACGCCCCCGCTCACCGGCTACGGGGCGTCGGTCACGGTGCCGCCGACGACCACGACCACGACCACGCGGCCGTCGCACCCCGGCGGCGGGAGCGTCGCGACGACGACCACGACCACCCTGCTGCCCGGGTCGGGGCCGTTCAACCCGACCCCCTGCTGAGCGACATTCGGGCGCCGGGGGCCCGCCCGCGGGCGGAGGGCGCCGGGCGCTCACCGGGCCGGCGCGGCGTCCTTGTCGAGCTCGTCGAGGCCCTGCGCGAGGGTGTTCCACGACAGGGTCGCGCACTTGATGCGGACCGGGAACTTCACGACACCCTGCAGCGCGGCCAGCTCCCCGAGCGACTCCGGGTCCGTGGCGGCGGCGTCGGGCCCCTCGCCGTCCGACCCGTTGCCGCTCGCGGGGCCATCGGGCCCCTCGGGCCCCTCGGGGCCGTCGCCGTCACCGAGGCGGGCCTCGTGGACCGACATCATGGCCTTGAAGGTGCGGATCAGGCCGCGCACCTCGGGGACCGACTTCCCCTTCACCGCTGCCGACATGAGCGACGCCGAGGACTGGCTGATCGAGCAGCCCTGCCCGGCGAAGCGGATGTCGCGGACGGTGCCGTCCTCGACCTGCACGTAGACGACCACCTCGTCCCCGCACAGGGGGTTGAACCCCTCGACCCGGTGGGCGGGGGGCACGGCCAGCTCGCCGCGATTGCGCGGGCTGCGGTAGTGGTCGAGGATGATCTCGCGATAGAGGTCTTCGAGACCGGTCATGTGCTCCTCGTCGTCAGTGGCGGCATCAGGTCAGTGGCGGCATCAGGTCAGGGAAGGCGTCCCGACGGAACGGCGTCTCGGGGGCATGTGCATCGGGCGACCGCGCACCCCCTACCCGAAGAGGCTACCGGCCTCGGCCAGCGCGTCGGCCAGGGCGTCGACGTCGGACTCGTCGTTGTAGAGGTAGAGCGAGGCGCGGGCCGTGGCCGTGACACCCAGCCGCCGCATCAGGGGCTTGGCGCAGTGGTGGCCGGCGCGGACGCACACCCCGGCCTGGTCGAGGACCTGGGCCAGGTCGTGCGGGTGGACGTCGCGGTACGCCAGCGACAGCACGCCGCCGCGCTCGGCCGTGCCGGAAGGGCCGAAGACCCGGATGTCGTCGCCGAACCGCTCCGCCAGCGTGCCCAGCGCGTAGGCGGTGAGCTCGACCTCGTGGGCACGGATGGCGGCGAGCCCCACCCGCTCGAGGTAGGAGACCGCCGCCCCGAACCCGACGGCCTCGGCGATCGGGGGCGTCCCCGCCTCGAACTTCCAGGGAAGCACGTTGGCGGTGAAGCCGTCGTGGCGGACGTCGCGGATCATGCCGCCGCCGCCCAGGAACGGCGGCATCTCCTCGAGCAGCTCGCGCCGGCCCCACAGCACGCCGATCCCGGTGGGCCCGAGCATCTTGTGGGCGCTGAAGGCCAGGAAGTCGCAGCCGAGCTGCCCGACGTCGGTGGGGAGGTGGGGGACGGACTGGGCCCCGTCGGCCAGCACGAGCGCCCCGGCCCGGTGGGCCGCCTCGGCGATGCGGCTGAACGGGGTGATCGTCCCGAGCACGTTGGACATGGTGGTGCACGCCACCAGCTTCACGCCGTCGACCAGGTGGTCGAGGTCGGAGAGGTCGAGGCGGTACTCGTCGTCCACGGCGATCCACCGCAGCACGATGCCGTGCTCCTCGGCCAGCATCAGCCAGGGGACGATGTTGGCGTGGTGCTCCATGTCGGTGAGCAGGACGACGTCGCCGCGCCGGAGGTTCGCCCGGGCCCAGGTGGCGGCCACCAGGTTGATCGCCTCGGTGGCGTTCTTCGTGAAGACGACCTCGTGCGCCGGGTCGGGTGCCCCGATGAACCGACCGACGGCGACGCGCGCCGCCTCGTAGAGCCGGTCCGCCTCCTCCGCCATGGCGTACACGCCGCGGTGCACGTTGGCGTGGGTCGTCTGGTAATAGGCGTCCATGGCGTCGAGCACGGACTGCGGGCGCTGCGCGGAGGACGCCGAGTCCAGGTACACGACGCGCCGGCCGTGCACCGTGCGGCTCAGCACGGGGAAGTCCGCCTTGAGCGCCGAGAAGTCGGCGCGCGACGCGCACGCGCCCTGCACGCGGTCGGCCTCGTCGACCCGGAAGTCGGTCACGGTTGCCTTCGCCACGGCTCGTACCCCTCCGCCTCGAGACGGTCCGCCAGTGCGGGGCCACCGCTGTCCACGATCGTCCCGTCGACGAGCACGTGCACCACGTCGGGCCGAAGGAGCTCGAGGATCCGGGTGTAGTGGGTGACGACGAGCACGCCGAGCGCCGGCCGCTCGTCGCGCACCGCCCGCACGCCGTCGGCGACGATGCGCAAGGCGTCGATGTCGAGGCCCGAGTCGGTCTCGTCCAGAATGGCGAGCTCGGGATCGAGCATGGCCATCTGCAGGATCTCGTTGCGCTTCTTCTCGCCGCCCGAGTAACCCTCGTTGAGGTGGCGCTCCCCGAACGAGGGGTCCATGCCCAGCCGCTTCATCCAGTCGAGCATCGACAGCCGGACCTCGAGCACGGAGCGGTCCTCCCCGATCCGTGCCGACACGGCCTGGCGGAGGAACTGGATGATGGGCACCCCGGGGATCTCCTCGGGGTACTGGAAGGCGAGGAACATGCCGGCCTTGGCGCGCACGTCGGTGGCCCACGACGTCACGTCCTCGCCGCGGAAGCGGATGGCACCCGCGGTGACCAGGTAGGAGGGGTTGCCGAGCAGGGTGCTGGCGAGGGTGGACTTCCCCGACCCGTTCGGGCCCATCAGGGCGTGCAGCTCCCCCTCGCCCACGGCCAGGTCGACGCCGCGCAGGATCTCGGTCCCGTCGACGGCCACATGGAGGCCCTCGATCTCGAGCAGCGGGGTCACGCCCGGGAGTCTACCGTCGCGACGGGATTTGCACTACGGCCGTAGTGGCAATCGGGGAACGGGCCCGCCGGCGGCCCCAGAGACCCCTCCGACCTGGTGATTCGGTGCGGCGTGCCGGTCCGGTAGCGTCCCCCGGGTGAGCGAGCCCTGGACATTCGCGGGCAAGGTGGCCACCGTGGGCCAGTCCGGGGGTGCCATCACCCTCGTCGACGAATCGACCTTCGCCATCAGCGGCCGCGACGGCGACGTGATCGCCCCCTCGGCCGAGGGCCTCTTCGTGCGCGACACCCGGATGCTCTCCCGGTTCGAGCTGCGGGTGAACGGGGCCCGGCCCGAGGGACTGACGGTGGTCTCCGACGACCCGTTCTCCGCCACCTTCGTGTCGCGGTGCCCGCCGGGCCCGGGCCGGGCCGACTCCACCCTCATGGTGTTCCGCCGCCGCTATGTGGGCCAGGGGATGCGCGAGGACGTCGTGGTCCGCAACTTCGGCGACGAGCCCACCTTCTGCTCGGTGGAGCTCTTCCTCGACTCGGATTTCGCCGACCTCTTCGCCGTCAAGGAGGGTCGCTTCGGCGATCCCGACGGGGACATCTCCCGCGAGCGGCGCGACGGGCAGCTCGAGTTCTCCTACCGGCGGGGAACCGTCAATCGCGGGCTCGTGGTCCACATCTTCCCCGTGCCGGCCGTGCTCGCCGACGACCTGGTGCGCTTCGAGGTGATCGTGCCCGCCCGGGGAGAGTGGACCGGTTGCCTGGAGTTCCACCCCGTGATCGAGGGCAAGGCCATCGACCCGCGCTACCTGTGCGGCCAGCCCGTCGACCGTGCCGCCCCGGCGGAGCGACTCGCCAAGTGGCGCCGCCAGGTCCCCCAGGTGGAGACCGACCACGAGGGTCTGCGGACGGTGATCGCCGCGAGCGCCGAGGACCTCGGCGCGCTGCGGATCTTCGACCCGGACTTCCCCGAGCGCGTGGTGCTGGCGGCGGGCGCCCCCTGGTTCATGACGGTGTTCGGGCGCGACTCGCTCATCACGTCCTGGATGGCGCTGTTGGTCGACCCCGACCTGGCCCTCGGCGTCCTGCAGACCCTGGCGCGCTTCCAGGGGGAGAGCATCGACCCCCGCAGCGAGGAGCAGCCCGGCCGGATCCTCCACGAGATGCGCTTCGGCGACGCGCCGTCGCTGTCGCTCGGCGGGGGGAGCATCTACTACGGGACCGCCGACGCCACGCCACTGTTCGTCATGCTCCTGGGCGAGCTGCGTCGGTGGGGCCTGGCGCGCGAGGTCGTCGACGAGCTCCTTCCCAACGCCGAGCGGGCCCTCGAGTGGATCGACAACTACGGCGACCTCGACGGTGACGGGTATGTCGAGTACCAGCGGATGACCGACCGCGGACTCGCCAACCAGGGGTGGAAGGACTCGGGCGACGGCATCCGCTACGCGGACGGCCGCATCGCCAATGCCCCCATCGCGTTGTGCGAGGTGCAGGCCTACGTCTACGGCGCGTACCTGGCCCGCGCCCACTTCGCGCGCGAGGCGGGGGACGAGGCGACCTTCGAGCGCTTCCGCGCCAAGGCCACCAGGCTCAAGACGGAGTTCAACCGCGACTTCTGGCTCGAGGACCGCGAGTGGCTCGCCATCGGGCTCGACGCCGACAAACGGCCCATCGACTCGCTCACGTCGAACATGGGCCACTGCCTGTGGACGGGCATCGTCGACGACGACAAGGCACGGATCGTCGCCGACAAGCTGATGGCCCCCGAGCTGTTCAGCGGGTGGGGGGTCCGCACCCTGGCGTCCTCCATGGGCGGCTTCAACCCCATCAGCTACCACTGCGGGTCCGTGTGGCCCCACGACACTGCCATCGTCGCCGCCGGCCTGGCCCGGTACGGGTTCATGGAGCACGCCCTGCGGCTGGTGTGCTCCCTGCTGGACGCGGCCACGAGCCTCGGGGGCCGGCTGCCGGAGCTGTTCTGCGGGCTCGACCGTTCGGAGTTCTCCTCGCCCGTCGGCTACCCCACCTCGTGCTCGCCGCAGGCATGGTCGGCGGCCTCGCCGCTGCTGTGCCTGCGCACCATGCTCCGCCTCGACCCGTGGGTGCCCTACGGCAAGACGTGGCTCTCGCCGATGCTCCCCGACGGGATGAAGTACCTCAAGGTGCAAGGCATCCCGCTCGCCGGGTCGCGTGTGACGGTCGAGGTCGACGGTGACGACGTCGACGTGTCCGGGCTGCCGCCCGAAGTCGAGCTCGTCACCGAGCCGCGCCATCCCGCCACCGCGGTCTGAACGCCGGGCGCCGGCGCCCGAGGGGTCAGTCCCCGGCCAGCGTCCGCAGCACGTCGACGGGGCCGAGCGCGGCGTGCGGGATCCCGGCCTGCACGTTCCCGAGGGGGACCACGCCGTCGACGACCTCGTCGTGGGCACCCGCACCGCAGTCCGGTCCGAACGGGACGCGCGCCACCACCTGCACGCCGCCGCCGGTGCCCGCCACGGTCCCGGTGCGTGCGCCCGCGCCAACGCCGGCTGCGGTGCCCGTCCCGCCGGCGCTCGCCTGGACCTGCGTCCAGCCGTAGTAGCTGGCGCAGGCGGGCAGGCTGACGTGCACGGCGGTGCTGGCCGGCCCGACGGGCTGCCAGGGAACGGAGACGAGCTCGGCGGGGCTCGACACCAGGGGTGACGTCGCCGCCCCGCCACACGGTGACGGGCCGCCGCTGGTGTACGTGACGGCGTCGGTCCCCGTTCGGGCGTCGAAGATCACCGCCGTGTAGCGGGTGGCGGTGTGCGCCGCGCCCGCCGCCGACGTGGTGGGCGCCCCGGCCCGCGCCGGGCAGCTCGCGCCCCACACGATCCCCACCCAGGCCAGGCGATGGTCGAATGGCGGAAGCGGCAGGGTCTGGGGTCCTCCCGGGAGCACGCCCGGGATCGTCACCGCCGGTGCCCCCGTCGTCGTCGTCGGTCCGGTCGTCGCGACCGCGCCGGGGGGCGCCGAGCCCGTGGTCGTCGTCGGCCCCGTGGTCGTCGTCGGCCCCGTGATCGTGGTCGGCCTGGTGGTCGCGGTGGTGCTCGCGGTGGTGCTCGCGGTCGCGGTGGTGCTCGCGCTCGTGGCCGCTCCGGTCGCTCCGGTGGTCGTGGTCGACGCGCCCGTCGTCGTCGAGGTGGCCACGCCGGGTGCGATGGTGACCAGGCCGAGGCCGAAGATGGAGAACTGGTAGGTGCCCGACACGGCGTCGGTGGCGCGGAACATGGCCTGTGCCCGGGCGGCGGCGACACGCGGTGTCGCCGCGCCCGCGGGCTCGACCGTGAGACCGCCGCCGTCGAGGGCGACGGTCGAGACGAAACGACCGTTGTCCACCGAGGCCGGCGCCGGCAGCGTCGAGCCGTTGGCGGCAGCTCCGCCGTGGTGGTTCGAACAGGCCCCGAGGAGCCCTCCGGCGACGAGCACCACGACGGCGCGACGCAGCGTCGGCGGGGGTCGCATGGGCCACAGTCTGCCCGCAGTGCGGCGTTAGGCTGCGCCAATGTCGGTCACCGTCAGCGATCCCGACGGGGCCGGCTCCCCGGCGCCGGCGCAGGACGTCGTGCTGGCCGTCGACCTCGGCACGGGCGGCCCCAAGGTGGCGCTCGTCTCCGCCACGGGACGGATCGAGTCGAGCGCGTTCGAGCCGGTGGGCACCCGTCTCGTCCCCGGGGGTGGGGCCGAACAGGACCCCGCCGCCTGGTGGGCGGCGATCACGTCGGCGAGCCGGCGGGTGCTGGGCGCCACCGGGGTGCGGCCGGCACGGGTCATCGGCGTGGGCTGCACCGCCCAGTGGTCGGGAACGGTGGCCGCCGACGCCGACGGGACGCCGCTGCGCCCCGCGGTGATCTGGATGGACTCGCGCGGGTCGCAGGCGATCGGGCGCCAGGTGCGGGGCCCGGTGAGCGTGCTCGGCTACGACGTCCGCAAGCTGCGGCGCTGGATCAAGCTGACCGGCGGTGCCCCCGGCCGATCCGGGAAGGACCCCACCGCGCACATCCTGTGGATCCGCGACACCGAGCCCGACGTCTACCGGGCCGTGCACAAGTTCCTGGAGCCCGTCGACTGGCTGAACCAGCGGCTCACCGGTCGCTTCGCGGCGTCGTTCGACTCGATCGTCGCGCACTGGGTCACCGACAACCGGCGCATCGCGTCGGTCGACTACGACGAGACCCTGCTGCGCATGGCCGGCCTCGAGCGTTCCACGCTTCCCGACCTGGTCCCGTCCGGCTCGGTCGTGGGGCCCTTGCGGCCCGAGGC
>DATKSK010000015.1 GCA_035531755.1 Acidimicrobiales bacterium
GGCGGGCAGCTTCAGCAGGTTGAGGATGCCGACGGCCAGCACGTACCAGCGGCAGCTGACCTCGTCGCCGCGGTCGGTGCGGATCCGCCACCGGGCCGCGTCCTCGTCCCACTCGGCGCGGGTCACCCCGGTGTGGAACAGGGCGTCGCCCACGAGGTCGAACCGCTGCGCGATCGCCTCGAGGTGGCACAGGATCTCCTCGCCGAACGCGTAGCGCCGGGTGGGGACGTAGTCCAGCTCCTCGAGCATCGGGAGGTAGATGTAGGACTCGATGTCGCACATCACGCCCGGGTAGCGGTTCCAGTACCAGGTGCCCCCGATGCCGCCCGCCTGGTCCACGATGCGGATCCGCTCGACGCCGGCCTTGCGGAGCTCAGCGCCGGCGACGACCCCGGCGATCCCCCCGCCCACGATCACGACATCGACCTCGTCGACGACCGGCTCGCGCTCGGCGACCGGCGTGAACGGGTCGTCGCGATACCGGGCGAAGTGCTCGTCGGTGGGCAGGTCGCGGATGTCGGCGCGACCGGGGATCAACCGCTTGTCGCGCTCGGCGAGGTACTTGGCGCGCACGGCCTCGGGGTCGTAGGTGGCGGCTCCGCCAGGCATGTTCCAACACTAACGGTCCGGATCGACCCGGGACGGTGGGCACCGCCCCCAGACGCCGTCGACGGGTCCGCCCGCCGGTCGCGCCCATGGCGCACCCGCGGGACGCTCGTGGTGACGCCCGACAGCGATGCGGATGGCCGGGCCGGGCGGATGGCCGGGCCGGGCGGATGGCCGGGCCTGACCGTGGTCGAAGGTGGTCGGCTAGCTGTCGGCTAGCTGGGGGGCTGCTGGAATCGAACCAGCGACCTCGGCACTGTCAGGACCGACCGTCCGGCCGGGGATGCGCGGGATGACCCGCCGGAGGCACGAGCGGGCCGGGCGGTGGGGGATGTGGACAGCATGACCGGGCCTGGGACGCGCGGTGATCCACCGTGGGGAGCGTGGACCTCAGCTCGTCCGCGGTACCTGTGCTGAAGCCGATTCGGAAGCGGCTACCGCCCCTGCGTGCGCGTGCCCACGAGTGAGTTTGCGAGCACGTCGAGACCACCGTTGCGGTTTACCTCCGCGATGAAGTCAGCGATGGCCGCCTCGTCGGTGATGTCGATGCCTCGCTCATCGATGGCCAGAGCCATCGTCTTGGCCGGTCCCCAGATGGTCGGATCCTGTGACAGCTCGATCATCTCGGACGCGTAGCTGTACGCAACTCCGACGACATCCGCGATCGACTCCTCGGGGATGCCCCGGCGCCGGCCGGCGAAGCGGATCCATGCCGCCAACACGTCCGCCAGGCGCGTGAAGGCCTCCTCGTCGGCGGCGATCTTGCGGGGAGCCCAGTCAAGGCAGAACATCTCGGCCATCACCGGGCTGAAGCGCAACGGCGTTCCCCGCACGCAGTCGAGCGAGAAGGTCATCACCTGCATAGCCAGATGCTCGACGGCCTGCTCGGTCTCGTCGTCATCGTCGGCTCCCCAGAGCTCAGCCGACTCGTCCGACTCGAGGAACTCGGCCAGGAGCCGTTCCCGTGCGCGCTCGTCCACTTCTGCCGGTTCCGGCACAGTGCCGCGCGCGGGCATCGTGCTCAGACGGGCCATGACCAGAGGTCGCAGGTTGTGCAGATCCTCGTCGACCGGAGGCTCGCAAGTCATATCGGTCATCGCGAAGGCCGTCCGCCACCGGGCAGCCGCCTCGGCCAGCGTGACCGGGCGGTAGTCGATCCCATCGAACTCGGAATTGGCCCGCAGCCTCGTCAGCACCTCGTCGACGCCAGCCGGCACGGCGAAGGCGTTCTTGGCGATGGCGCCGAGGTTGTGATCGATGTACACGCCGACGGTGTCGGCGCCGGCGGGCCCGTCGAAGCCGACCATGACGCTCACCCCGTCGTTGTCTACCGGATCGAAGGAGAGCCATGCCTCGGTCGGAGTGGCCCGGCCAACGACCTCAGCCCACGAAGGCTCAGCGATGCCGGCGGCGGCCATGCGATCGGCGGCCCGGCGTGCCTTGGCCCCGTACGGTTCGGGGGCGACCGTTGCCAGACTTCGCAGCACCACCAGTGCAGCAGGCGTGGACCGCTCGGCAGCGTAGGCAATGAGCCCGCCGCCCATGACAGCCTCCGCGTCCATGCCGACCAGGTCGCACCGCTGCCAGATGGACCACATCTGTGACGCCCAAACCTCGACACCGAGGGGAGGCAGGTCATCGGTGAGATCCTTCGGGGCAGACCGGAGGAGCCGGGCGAAGATGGCCTCCAAGCCAGACCTCTCCCCTGGCGTCATCCGCCCGGCAGGACCGCAGCCCTTGGGCGTGACCCGTCCACCCTTCTTGTTCCGCTGTCCACCCACGACGGCAACCTCCACCCTCGGCCCGCCCCACGGTACGTCCACCCGCCGCGGCGATCGCGGACCTCGGTCCTGGGAACCCAGAACCCCACCAGTAGTGCTCACGGGCCCCCGGAGCGGACCGGCTGGCCTCGTTCGTCGGGGATGACCGGGTCGTCGCCTTCTACGCCTGGTGCATGGCCCAGATCCACACGCCAGACGCTCCCGGTCGGCTGCGCAAGGGATCGGGACGCCATCCCGCGCCTATCGCCCTCTTGGCTCGTCTCGGTGTGGATGTGCACCACGAACGTCGAGGGCCGCTGACCCCACGAGATCGACCACGTCGTGGTCCGGGGACTTGGCCGGCTCGGACGCCTGGGACTTCGACAGCCCGTCGATCCCCATGGCCTTCACGAGGTCGACGACCCGGCGCGGTCACCGCCAGGATCTCGCCTGGAACAACGTCGAACCGAACACCTTCGGTACCGGCGAGTTCCTCGGCCTGTGTGAGCGGACGTCGGGGACGTCGGTGTTCGCGGTGGGGCTAGCTGGAATCGAACCAGCGACCTCAGCATTATCAGTGCTGCGCTCTAACCGGCTGAGCTATAGCCCCCGTCTGGTGAAGCCGTGTTGCCGTCCTCCGTCGTCGTGCCCGGGTCTGTACCCGGGCTCCGCCCGCCGACATAGTACGCGAGCGGGGAGCGCCCCCTGCCCCGTTCCCGGGGTGGGTGCCGGTCCAGCCGCCGGCGCCGATCGGGGGCCTGACCGGGTCGTTCCCTTCGGTGACCTGCCAGACTGTGAGTTCGCGCATCGAGCATCCGGGAGTTCGCAGGTGGCCGACGACGACAACGCTGGCAGGGACGACCCGGACATCTACGGGTACTGGGAGGAGTGCCGACGCGACCAGCCCGTGGGCCGGTTCGGCGGTCCCGACTCCCCCGTCTGGCTGGTGGTGAAGCACGAGCACGTCGAGCAGGTGCTGCGCGACACCGAGCGGTTCTCGTCGCGCGTGAACGCCGACACCATGGGCCCGGTCATGGGCACCGTGATCCTGGCCATGGACGGCGACGAGCACCGGCGCTACCGCAACCTGGTGGCCCACGCCTTCCGCCCCTCGGCCCTGGCCCGGTGGGAGCACGCCCTGATCGCGCCCACCATCCACCGGCTGCTCGACGGCCTGGCGGGCCGCACCCGCGCCGACCTCGTCGCCGAGATCACCAGCCAGTTCCCCGTGCAGGTCATCGCCGGGGTGCTCGGCGTGCCCGCCGACGACCACGATCGTTTCCACGCGTGGGCGCTGGACATGAACAGGGGCCCCGACGACTACGACGTGTCCATCGCGGCGTCGCGGGCCATGCGCGACTACCTCACGCCCATCGTGGAGGACCGCAAGGCCCATCCGACCGACGACCTCATCTCCGACATCGTGACGGCCGAGGTCGACGGGGAGCGCCTCGACGACGAGCACGTCTACGGCTTCCTGCGCCTGCTGCTCCCGGCCGGGGCCGAGACCACGTTCGCGGCCATGGGCAACTGCCTCTTCGCCATGCTGTCGGCCCCCGGCGTACCCGACCGCGTGCGCACCGACCCCACCCTGCTCGACGCCGTCATCGACGAGACCCTGCGCTGGGAGACCTCGGTGACCATGGTCAACCGCGAGACCACCTGCCCCGTGGAGATCGACGGGGTCGAGGTACCCGCCGGCGTGTCCCTGGTGTGCGCGACGGGATCGGCCAACCGCGACGAGTCCCGCTACACCGACCCCACGACGTGGGACCTCGACCGCAAGGAAGCGTCGCACATCGCCTTCGGCACGGGGCGCCATCAATGCCTGGGCATGCACCTCGCCCGCATGGAGCTGCGGATCGGGCTGCAGGCGGTGCTGGCGCGCCTGCAGGGGCTGCGCCTCGACGGGGACGGCGAGCCCGTGCGCATCGAGGGCCTCGCCTTCCGCTCGCCGCCGAGCCTGCCGGTCGCCTTCGACGCCGTGGGGCCGTCGCCGGTCGCTTGACGCCGCCGGTGGCTGACGCTGCCCGTCGGCGACGCCTGTCGGGTCCGCTCAGGCCTCTTCCTCGCCGGTGACGGCGGCCACGGCGGCCACGCTGTGGCCCTCCTCGAGGCTCATGAGCCGCACGCCGGTGGCGTCGCGGCCCTGGGCGGCGATCTCGCGCACAGCCGTGCGGATGACGATCCCGCCGGTCGACACCAGCAGGATCTCGTCGTCGAGTCCGGCCATGAAGGCCGACACCACGCGCCCACGTACGGCCGTGAGCTTGATGGCGCGCACTCCCTGGCCGCCGCGGCCCTGGCGGCCGAAGTGGTCTGTCTTGGTGCGCTTGCCGTAGCCGGCGTCGGTCACGATGATGATGTCGTCGTCGGGGCGCACCACGTCGCACGACACCACCTCGTCGCCGGCCCGCAGCCGCATGCCCCGCACCCCCGCGGCGTCGCGGCCCATGGCCCGCACGTCGTTCTCCGAGAAGCGGATGCCGCTGCCGTTGCGGCTGACCAGGACCACGTCGTCGTCCCCGCCGGTGGCGACGACCCGCACGAGCTCGTCGCCGTCGCGCAGCGCGATGGCGATGAACCCCTCGCGCCGGGACTTGTCGTACTCGGAGAACGCCGTCTTCTTGACCTGGCCCATCTTGGTGGCGAAGAGCAGGTAGCCGTCGGCGTCGAAGTCGCGGGTGGCCACGATGGCCTCGATGGTCTCGCTCGGCCCGAGCGGCAGCAGGTTGACCACCGCCGTGCCCCGGGCGGTGCGCTCCTTCATGGGCACCTCGTGGGCGCGCAGCCGGTAGACGCGGCCCTTGTTCGAGAACAGCAGGAGGTGGGCCAGGGTCGTGGTGTGCACCACGTTGTCAACCAGGTCCTCCTCCTTGAGCCGCGCCCCCTGCACCCCGCGCCCGCCCCGGCCCTGGGTGCGGAACGACACCGCCTGGACCGCCTTGATGTAGCCGGCCCGGGTCATGGTCACGACGATCTCCTCGTCGCTGATCAGGTCCTCGACCCCCAGCTCGCCGGGGTCGTGGGTGATCTGGGTGCGGCGCTCGTCGGCGTACTTGGCCCTGATCTCGCCGAGCTCGGTGGCGATGACGCCCCGCAGCCGGGCCGGGTCGCCCAGGATGGCCTCGAGCTCGGCGATGGTGCGCCGCAGCTCCTCCATCTCCTCCTCGAGGTTGGCGCGTCCGAGCCGCGTCAGCCGGCCGAGGGTCATGTCGAGGATGTGCTCGGCCTGCTCCTCGCTGAACTCGAACGGAGCCGCCATGAGGGCGGTGCGCGCCGCGGGCCGGTCCTCCGAGGCGCGGATCGCCGCGATGACGGCGTCGAGCATGTCGATGGCCTTGAGCAGGCCCTCGACGATGTGGGCGCGCTTCTGGGCCTTACGCAGCCGGAATTCCGAGCGGCGGGTGACGACCTCGATCTGGTGGTCGACGTAGTAGCCCAGCGCCTGGGCCAGGTTGAGCGTCCGGGGTACGCCGTCGACCAGCGCCACCATGTTGACGGCGAAGTTGGTCTGCAGCGGCGTGTGCTTGTAGAGGTTGTTGAGCACCACGTTGGCGTTGGCGTCGCGCTTCAGGGTGACCACCAGGCGGGGCTTCTTGCCGGCGGAGTCGTTCTGGACGTCGGAGATGCCGTCGAGGGCGCCGGCGTTGGCGAGCTCGCCGATCTTCTGCTCGATCACCTCGACCGACGTCTGGAAGGGGATGTCGGTGACGACGATGCGGGTGGCGCCCCGGCTCTCGTCGACTTCTGCGACGGCCCGCATCTTGATGGAGCCCTTGCCGGTGCGGAAGGCGTCGAGGATCCCCTGGCGGCCGAGGATCTGGGCGCCGGTGGGGAAGTCGGGGCCCTTCACGAACTGCATCAGGTCGTCGGACGTCGCCTCGGTGTTGTCGAGCAGGTGCACGACGGCGTCGATGACCTCGCCCAGGTTGTGCGGCGGGATGTTGGTGGCCATGCCCACGGCGATGCCCTGCGACCCGTTGACGAGCAGGTTGGGGAAGCGCGCCGGCAGCACGACGGGCTCCTCGGTGGAGCCGTCGTAGTTGGGGGTGAAGTCGATGGTCTCCTCGTCGATGCCCGCCAGCATCTCCATGGCCAGGGGGGCCAGACGGCACTCGGTGTAGCGCATGGCCGCCGGGCCCTCCTCGGGGCCGCGGCCCCCGAAGTTCCCGTGGCCGTCGATGAGCATGTGCCGCAGGCTGAAGTCCTGGGCCATGCGGGCCAGGGCGTCGTAGATGGCGCTGTCACCGTGCGGGTGGAAGTTGCCCATGACCTCGCCCACAGCCTTGGCGCACTTGGCGTGGGGGCGGTCGGGGCGCAGGTTCTGCTCGTACATCGAGTAGAGGATGCGGCGGTGCACCGGCTTCAGCCCGTCGCGCACGTCGGGCAGCGCCCGCGACACGATGACGGACATGGAGTACTCCAGGAACGAGCGCTCCATCTCCTCCTGGATCTCGATGGGCTCGATCGCCGCCGGGGACGGCTCGGGGACCTCGGTCCCCGTGCCGTCACCGCCGCTGCCGCGTCTGGCCATGTGCTGCTGGTCCTTCCCTTCCCCGGGGACGCGCTGCGTCCCGCCGGCGCCGTCCTCAGAAGTCGAGGAAGCGCACGTCCTTGGCGTTCGTCTGGATGAAGTGGCGGCGCAGCTCGACGTCGTCGCCCATGAGCACCGAGCACACCTCGTCGGCGGTGGCGGCCTGCTCGACGCTGATCTGCAGCAGGGACCGGCGCGCCGGGTCCATGGTGGTGTCGCGCAGCTCGTTGAAGTCCATCTCCCCGAGGCCCTTCAGCCGCTGGAAGTCCTGCTTGTGGTCGGGGCGCTCGGCCAGGAACGCCGCCTTGGCGGCGTCGTCTTTCAGATACGTCTTCTCCTTGCCCACGAGCGTGGAGTACAGCGGGGGCTGGGCCACGTAGACGAACCCGCCCTCCACGAGCGGCCGCATCTGGCGGAAGAAGAACGTGAGCAGCAGCGTGCGGATGTGGGACCCGTCGACATCCGCGTCCGCCAGGATGATCACCTTGTGGTAGCGGATCTTGGCGATGTCGAACTCGTCGGCGAGCCCCGCGCCGATGGCGGAGATGAGCGCCTGGATCTCGGCGTTCTTGAGCATCTTGTCGATGCGGGCCCGCTCGACGTTGAGGATCTTGCCGCGGATGGGGAGGATCGCCTGGGTGCGCGGGCTACGGGCGTCCTTGGCCGAGCCGCCCGCCGAGTTGCCCTCCACGATGAACAGCTCGCTCTCACGGGGCTCGCGCGACGAGCAGTCCACCAGCTTGCCGGGCAGCCCGGCGCCGCCGAGGGCCGACTTGCGCCGGGTGAGGTCGCGCGCGGCACGCGCCGCCACCCGGGCGCGCGCCGCGGTCGTCGACTTCTGCACGATCTGGTTGGCCTCGCGGGGGTTCTCCTCCAGCCACTCCACGAGCTTCTCGTTGGTGGCCCGCTCCACGAGCGAGCGGATCGAGACGTTGCCGAGCTTGGCCTTGGTCTGGCCCTCGAACTGCGGGTCGCGCAGCCGGACCGAGATGATGGCGGTCAGGCCCTCGCGGATGTCCTCGCCCTGGAAGTTGTCCTCCTTCTCCTTGAGCGAGCCCTTGGCCCGGGCGTAGCGGTTGATGGCGTTGGTGAGGGCCTTCTTGAAGCCCTCCTCGTGCATGCCGCCCTCGATGGTCGAGATGCCGTTGGCGAAGGAGTGGATCGACTCGTGGAACCCGGTGTTCCACTGCAGGGCGATCTCCACCTCCTGCTCGTCCTCGGACTGCGAGAACGAGCACACCCGCCGGAAGAGGGCCTCTTTGGAGGTGTTGAGGTGCTTGACGTAGTCGACGATGCCGCCCGAGTACTTGTAGGGGACCTGCTGCTCGCGGCCCTCGCGCTCGTCGGCGAAGCGGATCTCGAGGCCCTTGTTGAGGAAGGCCATCATCTGGAGCCGCTCCAGCACGGTCTGGGCCCGGAACTCGGTCTCCTCGAAGATGGTGGCGTCGGGCCAGAACGACACGGTCGTGCCCGTCCGGTCGCGCGGGGCGGGCCCGGTCGCCTTGAGCTTCTTGGTGCGCTCCCCGCCGTTGGCGAACTCCGCGATGTGGTGCTTGCCGTCGCGGTCGATCTCGAGCACCAGCCTCGACGACAGGGCGTTCACCACGGAGATCCCCACGCCGTGCAGCCCGCCGGAGACCTTGTACCCCGTCCCCCCGAACTTGCCGCCGGCGTGCAGCGTCGTGAGCACGAGCTCGGCCGCCGAGAGCTCGGGGTAGAGCTCGTGGGGCTTGACCGGGATGCCCCGGCCGTTGTCCTTCACCCGGCACCCGCCGTCGGCCAGCAGCGTGACGTCGATCTGGGTGCAGTATCCCGCCATGGCCTCGTCGACGGCGTTGTCGACGACCTCCCAGACCAGATGGTGCAGCCCCGTCGGGCCCGTCGACCCGATGTACATGCCCGGGCGCGCCCGGACGGGGTCGAGGCCTTCGAGGACGGTGATGTCGCCGGCGTCGTAGGAACCGGCACCGGCCTTGCCGACCGGTTCGGCCTCTGATTTCAGCGCCACGCGCGCGCCCTTTCTGCTGCTCGTTCGACAGGGGACCGCCTGGTCCCGACACGGGCCCGCGGCAGGCTCTTCCGCGCGTTTCCGATGCGCTGCAGTCTACCAGCAGGGGGTGACGCGACGGGCCGATCGCGGCGCGTCGGGGGGCCGGCGCGCGCCGCTCTGATCAGGGGTTTCCGGGCCCGCGCCGCGGACTAGGGGTGCACGCGGACGTCGAGGCGCTCGGGGGCTCCCGACGGCCCGCACACGGCCGCCAGCCGGGCGAGGATGTCGGGCGCGAGATGCCGGATCTGCGTCGCCCAGGCGGGGTGGTCCGCGCTCACGACGAGCGTCGGCCCGTCGAGGCGCACGGGCCGCACGTGCGCGGCGACGGCCGGGCCCACGATGTCGTCCCAGCCGCCGAAGACCGCTCCCACGATGTCGGCGCGCCCCGCGCCGATGTGGCTGGCGACCTCGCCCAGGGCGTCGCCGATGCGGACGGGGCCGTCGCCGGCGCGCCCGCGGCCGTCGCGGCGCGCCGGCCGTCTCGGCCGGGGCTCGGGGTCGTCGCGGCCGCCGGTGGCGCCGGGGCGCCCTGGGCCTCTCGGCCGGCCGGGACCGCCGGCCCTGCCCGGGCCGCTCACGGGCGCGGCGGCGGGGCCCGCACCGTGCCGCCCACCACCTCGATGACCCGGCCGGCGTGCACCCCGGGGGGCGGGTCCACGGCCGTGGTGAGCAGGACCTGGCCCGGGGGGAGGAGCTCCACCAGGGCCGCCGAGCGGAAGGCGTCGAGTTCGGAGAAGACGTCGTCGAGGAGCAGCACGGGGGGCTCGGGCAGGTCGCGGCGGCGCAGCTCGTGGGTGGCCAGGCGCAGGGCCAGGGCCGCGCAGCGCTGCTCGCCCTGGGAGGCGTGGGTGCGCGCCGGGCGGGGCCCGATGGCGACGTCCAGGTCGTCGCGGTGCGGGCCCACCGAGGTGACCTGGCGCCGGACGTCGTCCTGGCGCGTGCGGGCCAGGGCGTCGGCCAGCTCGCCGGCCCACGACCGCCGGTAACGCAGGGTCACGGGCTCGGCCACGCCGGCCAGGCGCTCGTACGCGCTCGACGCCAGGGGGCCGAGCCCGCCCGCCAGCGCCTCGCGCTCGGTGGCCAGGGCGGTGCCCGAGGCGGCCAGGCGCTCGTCCCACACGTCGAGGGTGGCGGCCACGGCCTCGTCGACCCTGCCGCGGGCCTGGCGCAGGACGGCGGCCCGCTGGCGCAGGATGCGGTCGACCTCCGTGCACAGGGCGTCGAGCCGGGCGTGCCGGGCCACCAGCACGTCGTCGAGGTATTGGCGGCGCCCGGCCGGCCCGCCCTGGACGAGGTGGAGGTCGTCGGGGGCGAACACGGTCACGTTCAACGCCTCGGCCAGCGCGGCGCGGCGCCGCACCACCTGCCGGTTGACCTGCACGCGTGCCGGCCCGTCGGCGGGGATCTCCGCCTCGATCAGCGCCGGGCGCTCCCCCACCGAAGCTTCGGCCCGGACGATGGCGCGTTCCGTCCCGGTCCGCACGAGCACCTCACGCGGCGCGCCCCGGATGGACCGCAGGGTGGCCAGCCAGCCGACCGCTTCGAGCACCGATGTCTTCCCGGCGCCGTTGGGCCCCCGCAGCACGGTCAGCCCCTCGGGCACGGGACGGACCTCGGCGGCCGCGAAGCACCGGAAGTCGGTGAGCCACAACGCGGTGACGGCCACGGGGAGGGAGGGGAGCGACGGCGGTGTCGGGCGCTCGGGGCGCTACGACACCCGGACCGGCATGAGGAGGTAGCGGTAGTCCTCGTGCTCGGGGGCGCGCACCGTGGCCGGCTTGGTGGCGTCCACCGTCTCGAGGACGACCTCGTCGCCCAGGACGGCCTCGACGCCGTCGATGAGGTACGACGGGTTGAACGCCACCGTCAGCTCCTCGCCCTCGTACTCGGCGTCGACGTCCTCGCTGGCGTGGCCGACCTCCTGCGACACCACCGTTAGCTCGACCGAGCCCTGGCGCATGGACAGGCGCACGGGCGTGGTGTTGTCGCGCACGAGGAGCCGGACCCGGCGCAGCGCGTCGAGCAGGGCCTCGCGGCCCACCCGCAGAAGGTTGGGGTACCCCGGCGGGATGAGCTGGCGGTAGTCGGGGAACCGGCCGTCGAGCAGCCGGGTGGTGAGTCGCACGCCGTCCACGGTGAACGTGGCGTCGAGCTCGCTCACGGAGAACCCCACGGTGGCCTCGGCCTCCTCCTTGCCGCCCGCCGACGGCAGCAGCCGCTGGAGCTCGGTGAGCGCCCGCGCCGGCACGAGGATCTGCTCGGCCCCCTCGGCCAGCGGCCCCGTGCCCGACAGGTCCCGCATGGCCAGGCGGTAGGAGTCCGTGGCCACCAGGCGCGTCCCCCCGCCCTCGGCGGCCACCAGGACCCCGGTCAGCAGGGGGCGGGCGTCGTCGTTGGAGGCCGCCCGCACCACCTGGCGCAACGCCTCGGCCAGCGCCGGGGCGGGCACGGTGACCTGGTCGGGCCGGGGCTCGGCCAGGACCGGGAAGTCCTCCACGGGGTAGGTCCGCACCACGAAACGCGACCGGGCGGCGGAGATCTCGACCTCGTCCTCGCCGCCTTCGAACGTGACGGCCCCGGGCTCGAGGGACCGGACGATGTCCGCCGCCAGCCGCGCCGGCGCCACGAACGACCCGTCGTCCAGGCCGATGGCCTCCACCTCGACGCGCACCGTGAGGTCCAGGTCCGTGCCCACCACGGTCAGCCGGTTCCCCGCCACCTCGACGCGCACCCCGTTGAGCGCGGGCGTTGTGGAGGCGCGAGTGGTGACGGCCCGGCTGGCGGTCGCCAGCGCGTCGACGAGGGTGTCTCGCTCGCAACGGAACTTCACACAGGGTCCTTTCCTTACAAGGAATTCAATTCTGACAATGACGGTAGTAGGGGCTGTGGATTGTGGACGACATCCCGTCTGCCGAGGTCAGCCCCGGTTCGGTTGTCCACCGGCCCCGGGCGTCGTCCACCGCGTCGGACGCGCGCCGTGCCACCGGTCCCCGGCCGTCCACCGTCGGCCCGTCCCCGTCCACAACGTCACGGGGGTTGCCCACAGTGTCGTGCACCGCTGTGTCACCCGGGCTCCGCCGTACTGGCGCGCCACCGGCCACGGCGGGTCACGCCCCGCTCTTGATGCGGACGATCAGGTCGTTCACCTGGTCGAAGATCTGCCGGCGCTCCTTCATGAGCGAGGAGATCTTGAGCACGGCGTGCATGACCGTGGTGTGGTCCCGGCCGCCGAACTCCCTGGCGATGGCGGGGAACGAATAGTCGGTGAGGTCGCGGAACAGGTACATGCCGATCTGGCGGGCGATGACGAGGGGGCGGCGCCGGCTGGGGCCGCACAGGTCCTCGACGGTGAACCCGAAGGTCGACGCCGTGGTCTCGAGGATCTGTTGCGGGGTGATGGGCCGGGGCCGGCCGGCCTTGACGATGTCCGACAGGACGTGCTCGGCCAGCTCCCGGGTGAGGGGTTGGCGGTTCAGGCTCCCGTAGGCGGTGACCCTGATGAGGGCGCCCTCGAGCTCGCGGATGTTGTCGGTGACGTTGCTGGCGATGAATTCGAGCACCTCGTCGGGCACCGGCGAGGGGTCGCGTTCGAGCTTCTTCTGCAAGATGGCCAGCCGGGTCTCGATCTCGGGGGGCTGGACGTCGGTGATGAGCCCCGACAGGAACCGGCTCCGGAGCCGGTCCTCCAGGGTGGCGATCGACTTCGGGGGCCGGTCCGAGGTGAGGACCACCTGGCGGGAGGCCGCGTAGAGGTGGTTGAAGGTGTGGAAGAACTCCTCCTGGAGCGCCTCTTTGTTCTCCATGAACTGGACGTCGTCGATGAGCAGGACGTCGCACTCCCGGTAGCGGCGCTTGAAGGCGGTGGTGGTGTTGTTGCGGATGGCGTCCACGAATTCGTTCAGGAACGTCTCGGTCGAGACGTAGCGGACGTGGCGCCCGGCGAAGTTCTCCCGGACGTAGTTGCCGATGGCGTGCAGCAGGTGCGTCTTGCCCAGGCCGGCGTCACCGTGGATGAACAGGGGGTTGTAGGACTTGGCGGGCATCTCCGCCACGGCCAGGGCGGCGGCGTGGGCGAAGCGGTTGGAGGAGCCGATGACGAAGGCGTCGAAGGTGTAGCGCACGTCGAGCCCGCCGTCGTCGCGGTCGCCGCCTCCCCGCCGCCCGCCCGTGCCCCGGGCGGCCCGGGCGCCCGCCGACAGCGACTGGGAGGGGGCGACGTCGTCGTCGAAGAGCGAGGTGAGTGGCAGGGGACCCTCGATGGTGACGGGGGCCACGTCCACGCGGACCTTCACCTCGTGGGAGGCGGTCTCGGCCGCCGCCGCGCTGATCAGGCCGAGGAAGCGGTTCTCGACGCGGTCGCGCACCAGCGTGCTCGGCGCCGTGAGGACCAGCAGGTCCCCGTCGAAGGCCTGGGGGACGAGGCCCGCCAGCCACGTGCGCCAGGTGGCGTCGGACACCTGCTCTCGCAGCGCGTCTCCACAACGCTTCCACAGGTCGTTCGTGTCATTCACCAGGGCCTCCGCCGTCCCGTCGCCAAATCTGTCCACAAGGAGGTCCACATCTGTGGATTGCTCCGGGAAGTGTGAGCCGGCCCACCGGGGACCGGCTGTCTGGTGGCCCCGGGGAAGGAGGACCCTGTTCGCTCCGGCGCGGCCCCCTCTGGTGACGCCCCGGTGGGTTCGAACGGTACACCGGAGCGTCGAGGGCTGCTAGTGGCATGCCCACCCTGGTGGCGTCGCCCGCGAGCCCCGCGACCAGGGAGTTGTCGGGGTGTGAATTCCCGGGGAAATGCGCGCCCGAACGCCACCGCGTGCCGGTGCCCTGCCTGGTGGGCCCCACGGGGTCGCGCCTAGCATGGGCCGTCAGGCACTCGGGGCGGGCACGAGCTCGCACGGCGCCCCCCCGCCGACGCCGCTGCGCGCCGGCCTCGAGCAAGGGACGAGAGGACGTGAAGAGGACTTACCAGCCCAACACCCGGAAACGGGCCAAGAACCACGGGTTCCGGCACCGGATGTCCACCCGTGCCGGAAGGGCGATCCTGAAGGCCCGCCGGCTCAAGGGGCGCAACCGCCTGTCCGCCTGAGGGCGGTCGGGCTCGGATGGTGTGGCGCATCCGGGACCGGGCGACGTTCGAGGCGCTGCGCCGCACCGGTCGCCGGAGCCGTCGGGGACCGGTCACGGTCACCTTCGCCGCCGTCGGGGAGGAGACCCGGCCCCGGGTGGCGTACGCCGTGGGCAGGCGCGTGGGCGGCGCCGTCGTCCGCAACCGGCTGCGACGCCGGCTCCGGGCGGTGGCGGCGGATATCGGCGGGACACTCCGGCCCGGCGCCTACCTGGTGGCGGCCGGACGGGAGGCGACGGGCCTCCCCTACGAGGACCTAAAGGCACACGTGACAGCAGCGATGACATCGGCTTCGCAGGACCGGCGCCCGTGAGCGCCGCCGCGACCGTGACCCCAGGGCCTTCGTCGGGCGCCCCCCCGACCGCCCGACGGGGGCCGCTCCAGGTCGTGCTCATCCGACTCATCGGTATCTACCAGGGACTTCGTGTCGGCCGGCCGTCGCCGTGCCGCTACCTGCCCACCTGTTCGGCGTATGCCGCGGAAGCCGTCGAGCGCCACGGCGCCGGCCGCGGGACGCTGCTCGCCCTGCGCCGGGTGGCCCGCTGCCACCCGTGGGGCGGCCGGGGCGTCGACCCCGTGCCCGACTGAGGGGAGAGGACCCGTGACCGCCATCCCGGTGCTCGGCAGCACGATCGGCCAGATCTTCGAGCCCCTCTACAAGGCCCTGGCCTGGATGATCGCCGTCTTCTACGCGGTCATCCCCAACTTCGCGGTCGCCATCGGCCTCCTGACGGTGGTGGTGATGATCGTCACCGCCCCGCTCACGGTGAAGAGCACCCGCTCCACCATCGCCATGCAGCGCGTGGCCCCGGAGCTCAAGAAGATCCAGCAGAAGTACAAGGGCGACCGGGTCACCCTCAACGAAGAGATGATGAAGCTCTACAAGGAGCACAACATCAATCCGGCCGGTGGCTGCCTGCCGATGTTGATCCAGCTCCCCGTCTTCGTCGTCCTCTATGGCGTCATCCGCGGGCTGACCAATACCGTCACCAGCAAAACCGGAAAGATAACCGCGGAGCCCCGCTACATATCCCCCAATACCCATCTGTACAAGGACATCGTGGCCGCCCACGGCCACATGAAGGCGTTCGGCCTGGACCTGGCGAACAACCTGTTCTCGCACCATTCGTCCTGGGTCGGAGCCATCCCCTACGGCGGCATCGTCCTGGTGGCCATCGCGCTGCAATACCTGCAAATGCGTCAGCTCAACAGTAGGAACCCGGCGGCGGCACAAGCCAACCCGCAGATGCAGATGATGCAGCGGTATATGCCGCTCGTCTTCGCGTTCATTTACCTTCGTATCTCGGCGGGAGTGAACATCTATTTCGTGGTTTCGAGCCTGTGCCGCATCGGCATCCAGGAGGCGATCTTCCGCTCCGGGGTGCTCGACAAGGCGGCGCCCCGGCGCGAGGGCGTCCTCCCCTCGCGCCGCAGCGGCAGTGGCACCCCGGCCCCCCGCAAGCGCACGATGATGGAGCGCCTGGCCGACGCCCAGCAACGCGCCCTCGAGCAGCAGAAGGCCCGCCAGGCGGGCCTGCAGGCCGAGATCGACAAGCCCCGACCCCCCGAGGCGATCGGCCCCGGCCCCCGCCCGGCGACCAAGTCCGGGACGTCCGGGGACGGTCCTGCCGGGGAGTCGACGGACGGCGAGACCCCGCCGGAACAGGTCGCCAAGCCCAAGGCGCGCGGAAACGGGTCGGGTAACGACGCTGCGCGCGGTTCGGGGTCGAACGGCACGGCCAAGCCCCCCCGGGGCACGCCGCCGAAAGCCAAATCCAGTCCCAACGGTGCCGCCGGCAACGGCGCACCGGCCAAGAAGCCCCGGCCGCAGGCGCCGTCCCCGGCGCCGCCGCAGGGGCACCCCCGGTCCGCTCGGAAGCGGCCGAGAAAGGCTCGTTGAGCGATGGAGTGGGTCGAGACGACCGGTCGGACGATCGAGGAGGCCAAGGACGCCGCCCTCGACCAATTGGGTGTGGACGAGACGGATGCCGAGTTCGTGGTGGTCACCGAGCCGCGCGCCGGCCTGTTCGGACGCATGCGGGGCGAGGCCCGGGTGCGAGCCCGGGTGCGGCCCACGAGCCCGCGGCCCAAGCGCACGCGGACCCGTCGCCAGGGCGAACAGCGCGAGGGCGCCCGCCGGGGGGGAGGCTCGGCCCGCAGTGGGTCGAAGGGACCCGCCGGCGGCGGCGCCGGGGCCGTGGCCGTTGCCGACGGTGAGGCGGGCAGCGACCAGCCGGCGGCGGACGGTAGCACGGAGAAGGCCGTGACCGAGACCGGAGGGACGCGGAGCCGGAACCGGCGGTCGCGGTCGCGCGGTGGGGGCGGCCGCTCGGGACAGGGGGACGCCGCCGGCACAGCCGGAGCGGCGGGGGAGTCGGAAGAAGGAGCGGCAACACCGCCGCGTTCCTCCACCAGGGGGAGAGGGTCCCGGTCGGCCGGGTCGACGAAGGAGGAGACGGTGGGCGAGGTTCTGTCGTTGGAAGAGCAGGGAGAGTCGGCTCGAGGGTTCGTGGCGGGACTCATCGACGAGCTCGGCATGGATGCCACCGTGTCGACCCGGATCGTCGACGACGAGACGGCCGAGGTCGTGGTGGACGGCCAGGAGCTCGGGGTGCTGATCGGCCCCGGCGGGGCGACGCTGGGAGCGCTCCAGGAGCTCGCCCGGACGTTCGTCCAGAAGCGCACCGGCGGCCAGAGCAGCCGGATCGTGGTGGACGTCGCCGGGTACCGGGCCAAGCGGGTGGCGGCACTCCAGCGGTTCACCCGGCAGATCGCCGACGAGGTCCGGGCCTCGGGCACCGAGCGTGCCCTGGAGCCGATGTCGGCGTCTGACCGCAAGGTGGTCCACGACGCCATCAACGAGGTCGAGGGCCTGTCGACCCGGTCCGAGGGCGAGGACCCGCGCCGCTACATCGTGATCTCTCCGCAGGGCGGTACCCCGGTCGAGGCCGACGAGGCCGACGAGGCCGTCGAGGCCGACGGGGCCGACGAGGCCGTCGACACCGACGAAGCCGACTGAGGCGACCCGGGCAGAGCGGCCCCTGACCGGGGATTCTCGGGGATCACCGGCGGTCGTGCCCGGGACTCCCACCACGCACGACAGCGGCGGCCGGATCCCGCCCGGCCTCCCGGACGTGCTGGAGGAGGCCCGGGCCCGGGGTCTGGTCGGCACCACGCCCCTGGCGGAGCAGGTGGCCCACTCCCTGGGGTTCGCCGACGCCTTCGAAGCGCAGGCCGGGGCGGCGGGCACCCCCGTTCCGGACCGTCCCGGCGAGCGTCCCGAGGCGACGGCACCTCCGGCGCGTTGGATGGACCTGGGATCCGGCGGCGGGCTCCCCGGGCTGGTCCTGGCCGGCCGGTGGCCGTCCTCGACCGCCGTCCTGCTCGACGCCGGCGAGCGACGCGTCGACTTCCTGGTCGGGGCCGTGGCCGACCTGGGTCTTCAGGACCGGGTCACGGTGGTCCGGGCCCGCGCCGAGGACGCCGGACGGGACCCGGAGCTCCGGGGCGGGTTCGACCTGGTGGTGGCCCGGGCGTTCGGCCCTCCGCCGGTGACGGCCGAGTGCGCCGCCCCGTTCCTGCGCACCGGCGCCCTGTTGGTGGTCTCCGAGCCCCCCGGTGACGGTCCGCCCGGGGCGGGCGACGGGGCGACGGGGTCTCCCCGCTGGCCGGAGGACGGACTGGCCGTGCTCGGCCTGGTCCCGGTGGGGGTTTTCCGGACGCGGTTCGGGTACCAGGTCCTGCGCCAGGCAAGGCCCTGTCCCGACCGCTTTCCCCGTCGGCCCGGGATCCCCGCCAAGCGCCCCCTCTATTGACGCACATGCCTGGGTGGGGGCGCGTTCTCCCAGGTCGTAGCGCGGATCGGCGCGATGTTCCACGTGAATCCTTACGGTGAAACACCCCACGACGGCCCCTTGCCTGAAGGTGGTGAGATGTCCGGAGAACCACGACTTCGGGAACGTTTCACGTGTTACCTTACGGTGAAACACCCCGGCGGCCGATCGACGGAACGGGAGCGCCCGCATGGCGACAGAGCTCGAGCAGGGGATTCTGGTCGGCCTTCTCGTGGGTGAGGGCCACTTCGGCGGGGACGGCCGGCAACCGCAGGTCACGCTGCGGATGCACGTGCGGCACGAGGCGATGTTCCGCTGGCTGGAGACCACCTTTCCGGGGGGCAAGCTGTACGGCCCCTACCACCACGACGGCCGGCACTACTTCCAGTGGATGGCACGGGGCTCCTACCTGCGGGAACAACTGATGCCGATCCTCCGTCGGCATCTCTCCCCCGACCTGGACGCCCACAGCTACGGCCGGTTCCAGGCCATGGCCGAGCGCTACGCGGTGCGGCTGCGGACGGCTCCCGCCTCTCCCACCTCGGCGTTCGCCGATGACGAGGGAGACCCCACCGGCCCGAATTCGGAGGAAAACGCCCCGGTTTCGCCGTCCGACGCTTGACCCCGGCATCCGCTATGGGGAGGATGGAGGACCGTGAGCCAGAACCATCGGGAGGGCTGACCGTGCGCGTCCGCATCCGGGGTAGGGACCACCGGTCTGAGCAGGACAAACAGTGGCAAGACGAGCAGTCCTCGGGCAACCCCGAGTCGTCCGGAGCCGGCGAGGCCGGGACCCGGCCCCCCGGAGAGACGGAGAGCCCTGCAATGGCGGAGGACCCGGTGTCGGTCGCCGACGAGATGTACGAGGACGTCGGCGCTCCTACGGTCGGACCGACCGCGGCCCCCGAAGTGCCGGGATCTCCCGGTGTCCCCGAGCCCGACGAGGTCGACGCCACGACGACGGCGCCTGAGGCGGTGGTGCCCGACGTCACGGTGGCCGTCGCCCCCGAGGAGAAGGGCGTGCACCAGTCCAGGGTCTGGTCGGGCGTCCCCGAGCCCGACGGGTCCCAGGGGGGTGCCTATGTCCCCAGGCCCGTTCCCCGGGTGATGGCGGTCGCCAACCAGAAGGGCGGCGTCGGCAAGACCACGACCGCCGTCAACCTCGGTGCCGGCCTGGCCGAGATCGGGTTCCGGGTCCTGGTGATCGACCTCGACCCCCAGGGCAACGCCACCACGGGTCTGGGCATCGACGCCCGGTCCTTCGAGCTCTCGATGTACGACGTGGTCATGCGCGACACGAAGCTCGAGGACGCCATCGAGCCGACCAGCATGAAGAACCTCTTCGTGGCCCCCGCCACCATCGACCTGGCCGGAGCCGAAATCGAGCTCGTCCCCACCTTCAGCCGCGAGCTCAAGCTCCGCCGAGCGCTCGAGTCGGTGATCCCCGACTTCGACTACGTCCTGATCGACTGTCCCCCGTCGCTCGGCCTCATCACCGTCAACGGACTGGCCGCCGCCGACGAGGTGCTCGTCCCCATCCAGTGCGAATACTACGCCCTCGAAGGGTTGGGCCAGCTCCTGCGCAACGTCCACCTGGTCCAGTCGAACCTCAACGAGAAGCTCGAGGTGACGACCATCGTCCTCACCATGTACGACGCCCGGACCAAGCTGGCCGAACAGGTGGCCGACGAGGTGCGGACGCACTTCGGGAACAAGGTGTGCAGGAACGTGATCCCCAGGACGGTGCGCATCTCCGAGGCGCCGTCGTTCGGGCAGCCGATCACGGCGTTCGACCCCAGTTCGCGAGGGGCGATCGCCTACCGGGAGCTAGCCAAGGAGGTCAGTGGTGGCGCGTCGTAGCGGACTGGGCAAGGGTCTCGGAGCGCTGATCCCGACCGAGGCCAAGGACCGGGACTCGGTCCTGCGGGTGGTGGCGATGACGAGCATCCGCCCCAACCCGCTGCAGCCCCGTACCCGCTTCGACGAGGAGGCCATGTCGAGCCTGGCGTCGTCGATCCGCGAGGTGGGGGTCCTCCAGCCCATCCTGGTGCGCGAGACCGCTGACGACGAGTACGAGCTCATCGCCGGGGAACGCCGCTGGCGGGCGGCCCGGCGGGCCGGGCTACAGACCATCCCCGTGCTGGTCCAGAGTGCCACCGACGTCCACAGCCTCGAGCAGGCCCTGGTGGAGAACCTGCACCGGGAGGACCTGAACCCCCTCGAGGAGGCGGGCGCCTTCCAGCAGCTGGTGGACGAGTTCGGTTACACCCACGAACAGGTGGCCGCCCGGGTCGGGAAGAGCCGGACGGCCGTCACCAACATCCTGCGGCTGCTCCAGCTCCCGGCGGGTGTGCAGCGTGCCCTTGCCGACGGCGTGCTGTCCGCGGGCCACGCCCGGGCCCTGCTCGGCACCCCCGACCGCAACTTCCAGGAGGACATGGCCAAGCGCGCCGTGGCCGAGGGCCTCACCGTCCGGGCCGTGGAGGAGGCCGTGCGGCGACACGTCGCCGGGGTCGAGCCCGAGGACACGGCCGGAGAGCACACCAACGGTGCCACCCCCGCCGCCACGGATGCCGTCCAGACAGGCCCCGGGACCACCCCGGCCGTCCGGCGCCGTCTCCCCGCGCCCGGTGTGCTCGAGCTCGAGGACCTCCTGTCGAACCGCCTCAACACGAGGGTGAAGGTGGAGATGGGCGCCAAGCGCGGTCGGGTGGTCATCGACTTCGCCACCCTCGAGGACCTCGAGCGCATCTACAAGCTCATGGTGGGAGGCGTCACCGCCTAGGCCGCCTAGGCCCGCTTGGGCCCGCCCAGCCTGGACCGGGCGCGCCCCAGATCGCCTCGGGTCTGTGTCGGAACCGTGAACGTGACCTTCTGACCAGGGATTTCTCCCGGGGTCGGAACCCTCTAGCGAACGTAAAGCTTATCCACCGGCTGTGCATGAGCCTGTGGACAAGTAGTGGCGGTTGAGGGTTCACCGCTCCACCGACGAGGCACCCCCGCCGGTTGTCCGAGCCGTCAGTCCACGGGCGTGGCGGCCCACGCCACCAGGGCCTGGGCCAGGGCTTCGGCCAGCGCCCCGGCGTGGCGCACCACGACCTGGGGGGGACCGACCTCGCACACCACCGCCGGCATCCGGGTCTCGCGCAGCACGGGGAGGGTCATGCCCGTGACCCCTTCTGCCGGCACCCCCAGCGCGGCGGCGGCCAGGGCGTGCACGAGCTCGGCCAGTCTGCGCCCGCCGGCGGACTCGTAGCTATACCCCGAATAGTAGGCAGTTGAACACTGGGCGCGGTTGGAATCGAGACGCAGCCCGAGGTAGACGTCGACGCCGGCGGCGTTGGCGGCCGCCGCCTGCATGGAGGGGTCGGGGTGCAGCAGGGGCACGACCCGGGCACCGGTGGCCACCAGGCGCCGTCGGATCGCCGTGACCAGGACGTCGAGGCCGCCCTCCTCGCCGATGGCGACCCGGCGCCCGAGGAGCGTGCGGGGGGCGCGGCGCAGGCGGTCGCGGTCGCGGACCGTGCTGACCAGCTCGGGGTCGCCGTGCCGCGGCGTCACGCGGCGCAGCTCGCGGAACGTCGACGCGCCCAGGATGCCGTCCACGGGCAGGGCGGTGTTGCGCTGGAAGTCGGCCAGCGCCGTGGAGGTCAGGTCGCCGAAGATGCCGTCCACGCGCCCGGTGTCGAAGCCGAGCGCCGACAGGCGTCGTTGCAGGTCGGCGACGTCGTCCCCGCGCAACATGGGTCGGCGCAGGTAGAGGAAGCGGTCACCGAGGCGCAGGCCCGCCTCGACCAGCGCCGACCAGGTCTGGGGCCCGCACGTGCCGTCCACCCGCAGCCCGCGGCGGTACTGGAACGCCTCGACGGCGGCTTTGGTCCCCGCCCCGAACACCCCGTCGGGGTCCGGGGCGGTCGGCAGGTCGAGGTCGTGGAGCCGTCGTTGCAGGTCGGCGACGCCCACACCCGTGGCGCCCGGGGCGACAGGGAGGCTGCCGCCGGGGGTTACAGGTACGCCTGCAGCTCCTGGAGGAGCTGCGCCTTGCCCCGGGCGCCCACGATGCGCACCTCGGGCTCCCCGTCCTTGAACAGGAGCAGGGTCGGGATGCTCATCACCTCGTAGCGGCGCGTCACGTCCAGGTTCTCGTCGATGTTGAGTTTGGCGACCTGGATCTTGCCGGGGTTCTCCGCCGAGATCTCCTCGAGGACCGGGGCGATCATCTTGCATGGACCGCACCACTCGGCCCAGAAGTCCACCAGCACCGGCGTGTCGGCGGCCTTGACATGCTCGTCAAACGTAGCGTCGCTCAGGGTCGTGATCCCCTCGCTCATCGGTCGGTCCTCCTCTGGCACCGCGGTCGGTGCGCTTCGTGGAACGTTCTGGGAACACCTGCCGGCATCCCGGCATTCCCGCTGCTGGGGGGGCCTGTCGGGCCACCGGGGCCGGGCGGCGCGGCCTCGTCAGGCCTGGCCTCGGGCCTCGAGCCAGCGCTCGGTGTCGAGGGCCGCCATGCAGCCCGAGCCCGCCGCCGTGACGGCCTGGCGGTACACGTGGTCCTGCACGTCGCCGCAGGCGAAGACGCCGTCGACGTTCGTACGCGTGCCGTCGTGGGTCTTGATGTACCCGGCCTCGTCCATGTCGAGCTGTCCGGCGAACACCGCCGTGTTGGGGGCGTGGCCGATGGCCACGAACACGCCGTCGGCGTCGAGGACGGAGTCCTCGCCGGTCACCACGTTGCGCAGGCCCACGCCGGCGACCTTGCCGTCACCGAGCACCTCGGTCACCACGCTGTCCCAGCGGAATTCGACCTTCTCGTTGGCGAACGCCCGGTCCTGCATGATCTTCGACGCCCGCAGCTCCTTGCGGCGGTGCACCAAGGTCACGCTCTCGCCGAAGCGGGTCAGGAACAGCGCCTCCTCGAGGGCCGAGTCGCCCCCGCCGACCACCACGATCTTGCGGTCGCGGAAGAAGAAGCCGTCGCAGGTGGCGCAGGTCGACACCCCGTGCCCGAGCAGGCGGGCCTCGCCGGGAACGCCCAGCATGATGGAGCGGGCCCCGGTGGCGACGATCAGCACCCGGGCCAGGAGGTCGGGCTCGCCCTCGGTCGCTCCGGTCCACACGCCGAAGGGGGAGGCGTCGAGCGCCACCCGCGTCGCCTTACGGGTCGAGAACGAGGCGCCGAAGCGCGCCGCCTGGTCGCGGAAGCGGCCCATGAGCTCGGGGCCGAGGATGCCGTCGACGAAGCCGGGATAGTTCTCGACCTCGGTGGTGAGCATGAGCTGCCCACCCGGCTGGTCGCTCGTGGACGAGGGCTCACCCTCGACGACCAGGGGCGACAGGTTGGCGCGCGCCGTGTAGACCGCCGCCGTCAGGCCGGCGGGGCCCGACCCCAGGATGACGACCTCGTGCTGCTCGGGCATCTCAGGCCGCGCCCGTGCCCCGGGCGCGACGCTTGGACCACGCGAATGCCCCCGCCGCCACCAGGAGCGCGCCGATCAGCGCATCCGAGGCCCACACCCGGCCCCGGAAGGCGTAGACGTCGAGGAGCCGGACCAGGATGATCACGGCCAGCACGGACAGGACGAGCGCCATGACGCCGATGATGACGCCGAACACGACGGCCCGGGCGGCGATCATGAGCGGCCGGACCACCCGGTCGTGGACGGCGGCCACGACGTCCTCGACCGTGTCCGCCACCTTGGCCGGCCAGTCGGCCTGGTCGGCGCCCGGCCGCGCGCGGTGCGGGGACACGGGCGCGGGGCCGGCCGGAGGCGGGGACGCCGACGGCGCGGGGCCGGGCGGTTCGCTCGTGGCCTGGTCTTCCATGGGCGTGAGGTTAGTCGGCACCCCCGCCGTCACGGCTCAGCGACGGGCGGTGATGAAGCACACGCCCACCGAGCGCGGGCCGGCGTGGCTCCCCACCACCGGGCCGAGGTCCCCGAGGACGAGCTCGTGTTCGGTCCGGGCGCGCGTGACCAGGCGGAGGACCTCGTCGATGTCCGGGGCCACGCCGTTGGCCACGCCCAGGCGCTCGAGCGGCCCCGCGTCGACCGCCTTGTTGGCCAGGTACTGCAACGACCGCGACCGCGTGCGTTGCTTCGACTCCACCTCGACGACGCCGTCGCGCACCTCGATGACGGGCTTGATCGAAAGGAGGGAACCCATGAGGTGGGCGGCGCCCCCGATGCGCCCGCCGCGTTTGAGGTAGTCGAGGCTGTCGACGACGCCGTAGACGTGGGTGCGCCCCTTCATGTCCTCGACGGCAGCGGCGATGTCGTCCAGGGAGACGTCCTGGTCCGCCAGGTCGGCGGCCGCCAGTGCGAGGAGCCCCTGGCCCATGGTCACGCTCTGCGTGTCCACCACGCGCACGGGGATGCGGTCGGCCACCGTGTCGGCGGCCGTGCACGCCGCCTGGTACGTGGCCGACAGGCCCGACGAGATCGTCACGCAGACGACACCGCGGTGCCCGGCGGCGGCGGCGTCGAGGAAGGCCTGCTGGAACGCCCCCGGTGACGGGGCGGCCGTCTCGGGCATGTCCGGGCCGGTGACCACGCGGTCCCAGAACTCCTTGGCCGACAGCTCGTCGCGGTCGACGAGCTCCTCGGCGCCGAAGCGGATGGTGAGCGGGACGACGCGCACGTCGTGCTCGTCGGCGGTCGCCGGCATCAGATCGCACGCGCTGTCGGTCACGACCTGGATGCTCGCCATCGGTCCTCCCTCGTTCGGAGCGCTCGGCTCACCGCCGAGTCTGCTACAGGCCGGGGCCGTCGTGGGGCGACCGGCCCGGCTCCGGCGGGCGCGTCGGGCCGAGCCGGGTGGGCCGTAGGGGCGGGCGCCCCGCGGGTGGCAGCGGTACGGGTGGCGGGGGCGCACCCGGCCGGCGGCGGCGGACCACGACGGGCCGGGGGCGCGGCGGGTGGCCACGGCCGTCGGGCTGCGGCCGGCCACCGGCGCGCCGGGCATCTCCGTCGCGGCTCCGACCGTCGCCCCCCCCGCCGCCGCCCCCCCCGCCACTGCCGCCACCAGGGCCGATGCCGCCGACTCCCCGCCCGCCCCCCGCCCGACCGCCACCACCGCCCCCGCCCCCGCCGAGGCGGGCACGGCGCCGCCGCCTGGCGGCACGTTCGGCCAGTCCGCCCGCGGCGAGCACGTAGGCCCCGGCCCCGGCCCCCGCGCCCAGTGCCACCCGGCCGAGCAGCCCGAACGTGGTCTCCGAGCCCGACACGTTGCTGCCGAGCGCCGACGCCACCACCAGTGCGCACGTGGCCAGCAGGACGTGGCCGAGCGGCCCGCCCACGAGGTCGCCGCCGAGGCCGTGGACGCGTGAGCGCACGAACCCGAGGGCGACGACCGCACCCACCGAGTAGGCCAGGCTGATCGACAGGGCGATGCCGCGCACGCCGTAGTGGCCTGCCAGCGCCACCGCCAGCACGATGTTGACGACGTTCTCGAAGGCGTACAGCCAGAACGCGGCGCGCAGGTCCTGCACGGACTGCAGCACGCGCACCGCGTACAGGAAGACGCAGAACCCGGGTAGGCCGAGGGCCAGCATGGCGAGCGCCACCGCCGTCTGCGCCGTCGTGCCGTGCGCGGCGCCGTGGCCGAGCACGAGCGCCACCAGCGGCCGTGACAGGATCACCTCGCCGGCTGCGGCGGGGATGATGATGGCGAGCATGGCGCGCAGCCCCGTGCCCATGCGCCGGCGGAACGCCACGAAGTCGCCCCGCGCCCAGTGGGCGGTGAGCTCGGGCGCGGTGGCGCTCATGATCGACACCGCCACGACGCCGTAGGGGAGCTGGAAGAAGATGTAGGCGTACGTGTAGGCGGTGACGGCGCCCGTGCCCACCTTCTCGGACAGGGCGAGAACGACCACCAGCGCGATCTGGTTGGTGACCACCAGGCCGAACGTCCACCCCGACAGGCGCAGGATCGTCCGCACGGCGTCGTGGCGGAAATCGGGCTTCCAGCGCAGATGGAGCCCGGCGCGTCGGAGGCTCGGGATCATGAGGGCCGCTTGGGCCACGACCCCCGCCGTCGTGCCCAGGCCCAGCAGCAGCAGCTGGCCGGAGTTGTGGTCCACCCCGCCGACCGAGGCGTGGCGCACCGTCGTGCCGAAGACGAGCAGGACGACGATGAGCACCACGTTGTTGGCGACGGGGGTGAACATCGGCGCCCCGAACCGCCGGCGGGCGTTGAGCAGTGCGGTGCCCAGGCTGATGAACCCGTAACAGGTGAGCTGGGGCACGAACAGCCACAGCAGGTCCGTGGCCACCCGCCGTTCCTGGGCGGCCCCGGCTCCGTGGTTCAGCGACGTGGTGACGTGGACGAGCGGCGATGCCACCACCACGAACAGCAGCGAGGCTACGGCGATCACGATCATCGTCACGCTCACCACGGCGGAGACCGCGTCCCACGCCTCGTCCTCGGAGCGCGTGGTGAGGCGCTCCACGAACACCGGGACGAACGTCGCCGACAGGATCCCCCCGAGGACCACGTCGTGGACGATGTTGGGCATCGTGTTGGCGAGGTTGTAGGCGTCGGCCAGCTGCTTGGAGCCCAACGCGTAGGCGAGGGCGAAGATCCGCAGCACCCCCGTGGCCCGCGACAGGGTCGTGCCGACGGCCATGACGGCGGTGGCCCTGCCGACGTCCGGCCTGTCGCCGGCATCGGACACCTCGGGGACGACGACGCCGCGCCCCACGCGCCCGCTCTGCGTGGCGTCGTCGGCCTCGGCCACGGCCTCGGCCTCGACGCCGGCCTCGGCGATGGTGCCGTCCGGGCGTCCTGCGTCCTCGGTTTCTTCGGTCCCGTCCGTCCGTGCCGTCCCGTCGGTCCCGTCGGTCCCGTCGGTCCCGTCCGGATGGTCCGAGCGGGGCCCACCGCGCTCCTGGCCGGCACCGGCCACCGAGGTCTCACCGGTGCCCTCGGGACCGGTGTCGGTGTCGCCGGCGTCGTCACCGTCGGGGAACGCGCCGCTCACATTGCCCTGTCCGCCGCCGCGTCCCGGGTCGCCGGGTCCGGGGTCGCCGGGCCCGGGGTCGCCAGGTCCGGGGTCGCCAGGTTCCAGGTCGTCGTCGATCGGGAACACGTCGTCGGAGACGGCAGCCTCGGCCCAGTCCGCCAGGTCGGCCCGGCCGTCCCCGCGCTCGTCGCCCGCCCCCACCGCCCCCGTGCCGGTGGGACCGTCGGGCCCGGTCATGGCGCGCCTTCGGGTGCGGTGGTGTCCGCGCCGCTCTCCGGGTCACCGGCGCCCCCGGCGGCGTCGCGCGAGTGGGCCCCCCGGCGCCTCCACCGGCCCCGCCACAGCGTCCGGCCCCACCAGGCGGCGAGAACGAGCGCGGCACCGGCCGACAGGGCGATGGCGACGGCGGAGGTCGACATGGACCGCACGGTGAGCTGTCCGTTCGCCAGGACGAGGACTCCCTGCGGGCTCGACAGCGTCACGTCGACGCGGAAGTCGCCCGCGGTGCGCGACTGCATGCTGACGTAGACGGCGTTGGTGGCGTGGTCGAGCACGCATACCGACGAGAAGCTCGAGCGCCCCGCCGAGCTGCGCACCTCGGGCGCCCGGCACTGTCCCCCCGGCGACTGGGCGGACGCCCCCGGGAACTGGAGCTTGTCGCTCGTGAGCCGCACCACCACCGTGACCGGGTACGGCGCGTTGCGCACCACGGTGATGGGCACGCTGGCCGCCCCTGCGGTGAGTCGGATGGTGTCGGAGCGCACCGACAGCAGCTGCAGGCTCGCGTCGAGCGCCGACTCGAAACCGGCGACGGCCCGTTGCTGCTGGCGCGGCGTCAAGGTGCTCGCCTCCGCCGCCAGGAGGAGGTCGTCGAGGCCCTGGGCCGCCGCCGCCCCCGCCGCCGAGCCCGCCACCGCACTGGCGAATCCCTGCTGGCGCCCCCGCGCCCCCCGCAGGGCGCCCACGGGCAGGGCGGCAGGTGCGGCGGCCACCGGCCGGCGGGTGCTGGGCTGGTGGTCCACACCCACCGGGACCTGCTGGAAGAGCTGGTCGAGCGTCACCGGCTGGATCACGGGGTTGCCCTGGAGGCCCCCCAGGGCGGCCGACACGAAGGCGGCCTGGGGGGCCCACTCGGGCGGTGCCACCGCCACCACCCCGCGCGGTGCAGGGGTGCCCCCGGTGCCCCGCAGGTTGGGGGCCTCGTAGTAGATGAGCGACAGGTCCGCCATCAGTTGCGCCGCCGCCAGCGCCGGGTCGCTGCCGGCCCCGGCGGCGAGGTGGGCCCCGAGGCCCGGGTCCGAGACCGCGGCGGTGACCGATGCGCCGTGCCCCGAGGTCAGGGTGAACGGCTGGGAGGTGGTGAGCGGCCCGGTGGGCCCCGTCACCCCGGCCTGGGGGACGACCATGTGCCCGT
Organism: Acidimicrobiales bacterium; assembly: GCA_035531755.1. Lineage (NCBI taxonomy): Bacteria > Bacillati > Actinomycetota > Acidimicrobiia > Acidimicrobiales > Acidimicrobiales bacterium. Next base: position 28,285 of record DATKSK010000015.1, read on the forward strand.
CCACGGGCGCCAGCAGGTCGAGCGCGGCCTGGTCGAGGGGCGCGGCGGCCACCCACGTGCCCGTGGAGGCATGCACGCCCGTGCCCGTGGCGGCCAGCGTCTGGGCGGCTCGGCGGGTCTGCGCCCGCAGCTCGCCCGCCAGCCCGGCGTCGGCCAGGGCGGTGGCGTCGACGGGCACGTAGGACTGCGACAGCGTCTGCCGGGCGGGCGACGCCGCCAGGGCGGCCACGGCCGTCGTCATCCGGGCCCGGGCCGCCCCACCCAGGCGCCCGAGCGTGGCCGGGTCGGGGGCCAGGGTGAGGGGCACCTCTCCGGCGCCCGCGACCGCGTCCACCAGCCCTTGGAGCCGGGCGACGGCGGCGCTCGGGGGTGGGGCCACCCGACCGTCGGCCCCGGCCGTGGGTGGCGCCAGGCCGAGCGGGGCGACCAACGCCACGCGTAGCGGCTGGCTGGCGGGGGACGGGTCGTCGTAGACGAGGTAGGTGATGAGCTGTGCCCCCGACGCGCCGTCGGCGGACCGCGGCGACGAGGGGTCGTCGAGGGCGATCTTGACCGGGTAGACGTCAGCGCAGCTCCCCGGCTGGCAGCCGAGGTCGGCCGTCCAGTCACCGGTGTCGCTGGGGGTGGTGTCGCCCACGACGGGGATCGTGAGATGGGTGACCCCCTGGGCATCGGTGGTGAGCGAGGACACCGACAGGGCGGGCGACCGGGAGGCGACCAGGCCCAGGGAGCGCCCGCTCATCGTCTCGTCGAAGGCCGAGCGGCTCGTCAGGTGGTCGTAGACCGTGATCGACAGCTCGAGCGACGATCGGGCCGCGCCGCTCGCGATGCGCAGGTCCAGGGTGAGGTCCTGGTCGGGCGCGTGGGGCCCGACCCAGGCGGACTGGCGGACGAGCGTCAGGCTGTCGGTGGCGCGGCCCGAGGCTGCGGCCACGACCGGGGCCACCGGACCCGGGTCGGGTGTCGGGGCGTGCGCCGCCGGTGCCGCCCGACGCGGGACCGCTGCCACCGCGGCCGCGCTCGTCCCGAGCGAGCCGAGAAGCGCGGCGCAGGCCATGGCGGTGCCCCCGAGGCCGGTGGACCGCCGGGGGGTCGGGCGCCCCTGTCGCCAGACGCCGCGCCGCCGGACGCCGCGCCGCCGGACGCTGCGCCGACCCGTGTCGGGGGTGCGGTCACCGCCGCGTGCGGGAGCCATGCTCGCCTCGGTCCGGTCCACCTCGGCGTCGCAGCCTAATGGCCGCACCGGTGACGGCCACGGCCCGGCGCGGCACGCGCCGTGCCGACGGGCGCGGTCCTACAGGCCGAACCGGGCGGCGCGCAGCGCCGCCACGGCCTCGGCCGGCCCCCCCAGTTCCACGCGGGCGGCCGCGGTGCGCCCCGTCAGGAAGAGGACGATCTCGCCTGCGGTCCCGGTGAGCGTGGCGGGCGTCGGCCCCGGGCGGGCGTGGATGACCTCGCCGTCGGGTCGGACGAGGTCGAGGCCGGTCCCCTTGAGCGAGCGGGTCAGGAATTTGGCGCTGCGTCGCAGGGACTTCCACAGGGCGGCCTCCACCGGCGCGACCTCGGGGCCACGGCGCGGCGTGTCGTCTCCGCCGCCGCGCCGGACGTCCTCGTGGTGCACGAAGTACTCCGTCAGGTTGATGACGGCGTCGAACGGTGCGGTCCACGGGGGCGGCCCGCGTCGCACGCGCGCCACCAGCTCCTCGTAGGTGTGCGCCGCCTTGGTGCGCGCCAGGATGCGGGCCGTGAGGGCCGCCGCCGCGCCCCCCATGACGAGCCCGGGACCGGCCAGGGGGTTGCGCTCGCGGATGACGAGATGGGCGGCGAGGTCGGCGGTCAGCCACCCCTCGCACAGCGTGGGCGCCGAGGGGCCCACCGCCAGGAAGAGGTCGCACAGCGCGGCGCGCTCGGCACGCTGGGGTGGGAGACCGGCCATCTGTGGCGGACCCTAGGACCGGGGCCGGCGTACGGTCAACGCACGTCGGCGGGGCGCCGCGGCCCGGGCACTACCCTCGCACCGGTGATCCCCGAGCGGTTCCAGCCCCTGGTCGACGCCACCGCCGAGCTGGCGCGGCGCTTCGAGGGTGCCGGCCGGCACCTCTACCTGGTGGGCGGCTCGGTCCGCGACGCGTTCGCCCCCGACGCCGACCTGGCCGACAAGCGCGACTTCGACCTCACCACCGAGGCCCTCCCCGACGAGGTGGAGCGCATCGTGAAGGGCTGGGCCGACGCCGTGTGGCTCCAGGGCAAGCGGTTCGGCACCGTGGGTGCCGCGCACGGCGGCCTCGACTACGAGATCACCACCCATCGCGCCGAGGTGTACCACGCCGACTCGCGCAAGCCCGACGTCTCCTTCGGTGACTCCGTCGAGGTGGACCTCTCCCGGCGCGACTTCACCGTCAACGCCGTGGCGCTGCGCCTCCCCGACCTCGAGCTGGTGGACCCCTTCGGCGGGCTCGCCGACCTGGCCGCCGGCCGCCTGCGGACGCCGCTCGCCCCCGAGACCTCGTTCGCAGACGACCCCCTGCGCATGCTGCGCGCGGCGCGCTTCATCGCCGGGTTCGGCCTCGAGCCCGCGCCCGAGCTCGTGGCCGCCGTGCGCGCCATGCACGACCGGTTGTCGATCGTGTCCGCCGAGCGCGTCCGCGACGAGCTCGACAAGCTCGTGGTGGTGCAGAAGCCCTCACCGGGGCTGTGGTTCATGGTGGAGACCGGGCTGGCGGGCGAGTTCCTCCCCGAGCTCCCGGGCCTCGCCCTCGAGCAGGACCCCATCCACCGCCACAAGGACGTCCTGGCCCACACCCTGGCCGTCGTGGACAAGACGGGCCCCGACCGCCTGCTGCGACTGGCGGCGCTGCTGCACGACATCGGCAAGCCCCGCACCCGCGAGTTCGGCCCCGGTGGCGTGACGTTCCACCATCACGAGGTGGTCGGGGCGCGCATGACGCGCCAGCGGCTCAACGCCCTGCGCTACTCCCACGAGGACGTCGAGGTCGTCACCCGCCTCGTGGAGCTGCACCTGCGCTTCCACACCTACCGCCTGGGATGGACCGACCGCGCCGTGCGGCGCTACGTCCGCGACGCCGGCCCGCTCCTGGAGCGGCTCAACGAGCTCACCCGGTCGGACTGCACCACCCGCAACGCGGCGCGCGCCCGGGCGCTCGAGAAGCGCATGGACGAGTTGGAGCGCCGCATCGAGGAGCTGCGCGCCCAGGAGGAGATCGACGCCATCCGCCCCGAGCTCGACGGCCGGGCGGTGATGGCCCACCTCGGCGTGCCGCCGGGGCCGGTGGTGGGCGACGCCCTGGAATTCCTGCTCGAGCTGCGCCTCGACGAGGGCCCCCTGGGCGAGGAGGAGGCCCTGAAGCGACTGGACGCTTGGTGGGCCGACCGTCAGGCGTCGGCCGGCTGACGCCGTCGGACGAGCCCGGCGTCCCCGCTGGCCCGGGGTGGACCGGCGCCCGGGTGATCAGTCCTCGGGCCAGACCGGCGAGTCCTCGCCCGCGGCGAACGCCTCGACGAGCCGGTGGGCCTCGTCGTCGTGGTACTGCACCGGAGGCGACTTCATGAAGTACGCCGAGGGGCCCACCAGGGGGCCGCCGATGCCGCGGTCGAGGGCGATCTTGGCGCAGCGCACGGCGTCGATGATGACGCCGGCCGAGTTGGGCGAGTCCCACACCTCGAGCTTGAGCTCCAGGTTGATGGGCACGTCGCCGAAGTTGCGGCCCTCCATGCGGATGTAGGCCCACTTCCGGTCGTTGAGCCACGGCACGTGGTCCGACGGCCCGATGTGGACGTCATCGGCGGCGAGGACGAAGTTCTCCACCTGGCTCGTGACGGCCTGGGTCTTCGAGATCTTCTTCGACTCGAGGCGCTGGCGCTCCAGCATGTTCATGAAGTCCATGTTGCCGCCGAAGTTGAGCTGGTACGTCCGGTCGAGGGCGAGCCCGCGGTCCTCGAACAGGCGGGTGAGCACGCGGTGGACGATGGTGGAGCCGACCTGGCTCTTGATGTCGTCGCCGACGATGGGCACGCCGGCGTCGCGGAACCTGCGCGCCCACGTCGGGTCGCTGGCGATGAACACCGGGATGGCGTTCACGAAGGCCACGCCGGCGTCGAGGCAGGCCTGGGCGTAGTGGCGCTGGGCCTCCTCGGAGCCCACGGGCAGGTAGCTCACGAGCACGTCGGCGCGGGCGGCGCGCAGCGCCTGGGCCACGTCGACGGCCTCGGCCGGCGACTCCTCCACCGTCTGGCGGTAGTAGGTCCCCAGTCCGTCGAAGGTCGGGCCCCGCTGCACCGTGACGTCGAGGTGGCCCACCTGGGCGAAGCGGATCGTGTTGTTGTGGCCGGCGAAGATGGCCTTCGACACGTCCACGCCCACCTTGGCGGCGTCGACGTCGAAGGCGGCCACGAACTCGACGTCGTGCACGTGGTAGCCGCCCAGGGTGACGTGCATCAGCCCGGGGACGATGTCGTCGGGATCGGCGTCCCGGTAGTACTCCACGCCCTGGACGAGGGAGCTGGCGCAGTTCCCCACGCCCGCGATCGCGACCCGTACCGTGCTCATCTGGCTTCTCCCTCTTCCTCGACGATCGTGCGGCGGCGCGGGGTCCGCCCCGCCGCGCCGACCCTGTGTGTCGCCTGTGCCGTTGCTGCCTGTGCTGTTGTTGTTGCCACCGCCGGTGCCACCGGTGCGTTCACCGGTGGCACCCCGGCCGCCGCCTCCCGGGCGCGCTCGCGCTCGGCCTCGATGAGCCGGTCGAGCCAGGCGATGTCGCGCTCGGTGGACTCCGAGGTGTGCTCCATCAGCGATCGTGTGTACCGGTCGAGCCGGCCCTCGGCTCCGGCCACCGCCGCCTGGGCGTCGAGCAGGCGCTGTACCAGGTGGGCCCGGCGCCGCTCGAGGAGGCGCAGCCGGGCGTGCGGGGGCAGGTAGCGGGCGAAGGCGAGCCGCAGCCCGAAGCTGCGGGCGTCGTCGGCCCCGGCCGCGTGCTCGTTGTCGAGCAGCTCGGTGAACTGGCGCCGGCCCTCCTCGGTGATGCGGTACACCTTGCGGCTCCGCCGCCCGAGGGCGGGCCCGGCCCGCCGGGCCCGCAGCGCCGCCCGTTCGCCGCTCAGCGAGCCCGTCATGGGGACCGGGGGCGAGGCGCCCGGTCCCGAGTCCTCGGTGGCCTGCACCGCCCCGGCCCGCTCCAGGCGCGACAGTGCCGGGTACAGGGACCCGAACGACACGTTGGAGACCTGCCCCAGCTCGTCGCGCAGGCGCTTGCGGATCTCGTAGCCGTGCATGGCCTGGCCCTCCAGGAGGCCCAGGATGGCGAGCTCGAGCACTACCGGTCCCCGGGGGAGGCGGCGGGTTGGCCAGGCACGGATCGGTCGGGTGTGTACATCGTCAGATGTATCGTATCGATACATCGGCCCGCGTTCAAGTCGGGCTCCCGGGCCCGCCGGCCACCCGCCCCCGGGGCCCCGGACGGGCCGGGTGGTCGGGCGCGAAGAGTCGGCGATCCCGGGTCGAAAGCGGGCCGGCGACGGTACCCTTGTGGCGATGAGCTTCGGGCCGTCGG
>DATKSK010000016.1 GCA_035531755.1 Acidimicrobiales bacterium
CCGACACTGGGCCGGCGACGACCCCCTGCGCCCCGTCAGGTCGATCGAGTCCGCGACGGCGACCGAGGTCGAGGTCGAGGTCGAGGCCACGCCGTCCCCGGCGGCGACCGTCCCCGTCGACGCAGGCCCGGTCACCGACGATCGGCGCGCCCTCCGGGACGCCGCGGCCGGTCAGGCCGTGGGGCGCGCGGGCGCGTGGGCGCAGAACGCACGCCTGGTGCTGACGGCGTCGGTGGCCGTGGCGGCCGGCGTCGTGGTGACCGTGCTCGGCATCCTCTTCACCACCTGATCCGGGCGCAGGGCAGGGCCCGCCCTACGGGATCGAGAAACCGGTCGACGTCGGCAGGTAGTTGGAGATCTGCCAGTTCGCCTGCTGGTCCTCACTCCCCACCCGCTCGTCGAAGTTCAGGTTGAAGCTCGGGCTCCCGTTGGCCTTGATCCCGCCCAGGATGATCGATCCCGTCCAGTTGAGCGAGCTCGAGGTGCCGTCCATCGTGAGGATCATCCCCGGGGCCCAGAGTTCCGCATCGGCGAAGCCGCCACCCAGGTTGGCGTCACCACTGCCCCAGGCGTAGATCTTCAGGTCGGTCGGGTCGCCGACGAGGCCCCCCTTGCAGATCCCCGACCCCGATCCGATCGTCTCGCACTGGTTGACCGTCGCCGCGCTGAGATCGATGTTGGGGGACGTCGTGGACCCGACGGGCGGGAACACGAAGATCTGCACCTGACCGTTGTTCTGCTGGGGACTCTGGGCATAGTCCACGTTGACGGTGCCGGTCATGGTGAGCCCACCCCGGCAGGAGTAGATCCCGGGCTCCAGGGTGGCCGGGCCCGTGACCGTGTAACCCGTCGCATCCGTTCCCGTGACCTGCGAGCTCATAGCGGTGCACGCCTGGGTCGGCCCCGGGGGTGACGCGGTCGTGAGCGCCGGCATGCACGGGGTCGGGGGCTCGCCGTAGGGGTTCAGTGGCGCGGGGCAGGTCTGGGAGGGTTGCTGGGGCGCGTAGATGGGACCGAGGTTCTGGACCGGCGTGCACTTCGAGATCGAGCCTCCGTAGTTGACGTACGTGGCGTTGGGATCGGTGGGGCCGTTGCACGTCAGCGTGCCTCCGGGCCCGACGGCGATGGCGGCGGTGGCGCCCGGGACCGGGTTCCCGTAGGCGTCGGTGACCTGCAGGTCCGTGGTGGAGTTCCCGTCGAACGTGACGAACGCCCCTCCGTAGACGGCATTGGTGATGACGGGGCTGTTCTTGATCGTGACCTGGACCGCGTAGGAGACACCGCGCGACGTCCCTTTGGACAGGACCGTGTACGAGTTGCTCGCCGAGCTGTACCGGGCGGTGTAGACGGTCCCGGGTGCGCCGGGGATACCGCTCAGGGTGCAGGCGCCACCGCTGTTGGGCTCGTTGCAGAACGAGGCGGGTGACGCACCCTCCTGGTCGATCTGGAACAAGGCGTCGGCCACCCCGGACTGCGCCAATGCGCGGGCCTGGGCCATCTTGGTCTCGAGGTTGGCGTTGTCGAAGTCGCCGAGCACACGGGTGATCATCGCCGAGCTCAACAGCACCACGACGAAGATGATGGACATGACGACGGCGAGCGAACCGGCCTCGCGGTCTCGGCGGGCCGGGGGACGACGGAGCGGTGGCACGTTCATCAGCATCGGCTCACCCCCGGTGCCTGGTTCATGACGTGAACGGTGGTGGTGGACCCGTACGGCGCCGAGTTGACGTTGGCGACCGACAAGGTCACCTGCACGGCCGTCGTGGCGGCGCTGATGCTCGGAGCGGTCGCCTGGGCCTGGGTGACGAGGTTGATCGAGCAGTGGTCGTAGTAGCCGAACAGGGGGATCCCGCCGCTGGCCGGGTCGCCGTTGGTGACGTCGGTCAACTGCACGGTGGCGGTGCCGGAACCGATCTGGCGAGTGAGTTGCCTCGTCGCGTAGCTGTACTGCCAGGTGATGACCTGGTTGGACGGCTGGATCGTCAGCTGGAGCTCGTCGTTGTAGGCGGCCACGCTCCCGAGCGTTCCCACCGGGTTGGCGGACTGGATGTCGCTCTGCAGCTGCAGCAGCACCAGGCGGACGTTCGCCGCCGAGTTGGCGCTGTTGACGGTCGAGGCCTCCGCCTTGCTGAAGACCGTCACCATCGTGACCGTGAGCGTGAGCAGGATGATCGAGATGGTCATGGCCACCATCAACTCGACCAGGGTGAAGCCCTGCTCGGTGCAAGACGGTGCCCGCCGGCGTTGCGGGCGCGAGCCCAGGGTCTTCAGCATGCCGCCGACCCGTTGGTCGTGGCGAACGACACCTGGGCCCAGAGGCTCGTCGGCGAACCGTTGAGCGAGACCGTGTAGAGGTGCGTGCCCGTGGTGAACCCGGCGGCCGGGCACACCGTGTCGGCGTACTGGGTCGACCCCCACGTGAGGGTGTACGGCGACCCGGGATCGGCGCCGTTCGACGTGGCGGCCACCGTGACGGTGTCAGCGCCACTGGTGCACGATCCCGAGTAGGTCACCGTCAGGGACATGGCGCTCGTCAGGTGGAAGTTGGTCTTCTTCACGGTGGCCTGCCCCGAAAGCTGACCGGGCTGGCTGACCGTCAGGGTGTTGAGGACACAGGACTGGACCGGGGGTGTGAGGGTCGTGGCACTCACCCAGGTCTGTGAGGTCGCCCACATCGTCCCGTCGGACGAGAAGCCCACGACCTCGAACCAATACTTCGTGGACGGCGCCAGTCCCGTCACCGTGAAGCTGGTGGCGGTCCCCGCGATCGAGCCGCTCGCCGTCGATCCCGGCAGTTCCCACGCTCCCGACGTGCCCGATGTGTCCGGCGTCACCAGCGCCAATTGCCCGCCGGGGTCGGGCGCCCAGACCACGTCGTAGAACCCCGTCGGGTCCACAGGAGCGGTCCAGACGAGGTTCACCGTCACCTCTCCGGCCGGGTCCACGGGGACGCACGGCGAGACGTCGGCGGGACCGCCGGGGCACGCCGACAGGCCCGCCACGTTGTCGGGAGCACCGGTCGTGCCCGACGGCGGGGTGTCCTGTGGGCCGGTGTACTTGCCCAGGCCCCCGGGGTACACGAGGATGTTCTGCGTCGCCGAGACGTTGTGGCCCCCCTCGGACCACGACACCACGGCGTACACCTGCTTGTAGGCGTAGGCGTTCCCGCCCGAGCCGTCCACCCACACGATGTGCGTCACCTCGGAGAAGACGACGGTGCCCACCTGCTTGAACTGGGTCCCGGTGGGCACCTGGGCCGTCGCCGGGGCCGTCGGGGTGGCGCCCAGGTCGACACCGGGTTGGCCGTTGTACCCGGGGACCGTCTGCGGTGGCGTGCCGAACTGGTTCTCGTAGAAGCCGAGGTTGGCGTAGCTGATGGCGTTCGCCTTGGCCAGGAAGCCGTTGGCGATGGCGATGGCGTCGCCGTACTCACGGTTGTAGGCGGAGTTGGTGGCCCCCCAGTAGAAGACGCTCGCCAACGGGAGCAGCACGATGCTGAGGACTCCCAGGGCCATGACGACCTCCAGGAGGCTCTGGCCCTCGTCGCCGCGCCGGCCGACGCGCCACGTCCGCCCCGGACGGCGGGTGGGCTGCCTAGCGCCCACCGGAGTGCCTCCTCGGGATCCCGGCCGCGCCCGCCCGGCGGACGTGCGTCCAGGCCGCCACCAGCCGGTGACCGATCGCCCGCTCGTCCGCGGTCGCCGGCATCCTGGCCGCCCGCACCAGCACGGCGACGTGCCCGAAGCCGTCAGGGGCGTCGGCCTCGCCGAGCCGGCCCTCGAGGAGGGCGTCGGCGACGTCGGGGGCGAGCGCCACGTCGCGGTCGAGCGGGCACAGGGGCATCATCTCCTGGTATCGCCCCCCGGCGTCAGGCCGTTACAGCGAGACGGAGCTCCCGGTGGTCGTGGCGTTCCCGCATGCGGCGCAGCGCCCGGTGCTGGGCCACCCGTACCCACCCCGGGGTGCGGCCCAGGATCCTCGCCACCTCGTCGACGTCGAGGCCGCCCACCACGCGCAGCACCACGACTTCGGCCTGGTCGGCAGGCAGGTCCCGGACCAGGATCTCGACCGCCCGCTCGGCCGACATCGCTCCCACCACGTCGGCCTGGAAGTCGCCGCCCGGAGCTACCGCGTCGACGGCACCGAGGGCGACGGTCCTCGGCCGGCGGTGCTCACGCCGGAAGTGGTCCACGACGCGGCGGCGGGCGATGGAGAACAGCCAGGAGCGGAAGTCCCCGTCGTCCCCCGCGAACCGGTCGAACCCGTTGGCCACGGCCAACCACGTCTCGGCGGCGAGGTCCTCGGCCGCCGCGCCGGCGTGGTGGCGGAGGTAGCGCAGGATCTGGGGGTTCAACGCCCGGAACAGGCACGAGAACGCCTCCTCGCTGCCCTCCTGTGCAGCGCCCACCACGCTCGTCAGCGATTCCACCGTGTAGTAATCGGCAGAGGGCGGCCATTGATGAAGCCCCGATGCCGGGCGGTCCTGCGAGCCGGGGCCCGGACCGGTCAGGCCGACTTGCCCCGTCGGAACGAGGCCAGGAGTTTGCCGCGCTTGCTCACCAGGGAGACGTCACTCGACTCGATGTGGATGTCGTCGTCGATGGCCCTCTCCCCGGCGTGCTCGGCGGTGCCCGGCAGTGAGTCGAGGGCGTCCATGACCTCGGCGGCGATCCCCGGAGAGGTGAAGGCGCCGCCGTCGAGGTCGGCGCCGCCGTCGTCGTCCCCGTCGTCGTCCCCGCCGATCGACCACAGGGGGAACACCGGCAGCGGCTCCATCGTCGTCAGGGTGAGGGCGTCCTCGACTGCCAGTGGAGGGGCGAAGAAGTACCCCTGGCCCACGTCGGCCCCCAGCTCCCGCAGGATCTTGACCTGCTTGGCGGTCTCGACGCTCTCCGCCACCGTGCAGATGCCGAGCGAGTGGCTGACGTGCACGATGGTCTCCACCATGGCCCGGCTGACGCCGGTGGGGTCCGCCAGGCCCTCGATGAGGGTGCCGTCGATCTTCATGGTGTTGATGGAGAATTGCCCCATGCTCTCGATCGTCGACCAGTCCGACCCGATGTCGTCCACCGTCAGCTGGATCCCGAGGCGCGACATGGCGTGCAAGTCGGCGGCCGCCCCGTCGTCGGTGACGCTGGTCTCGGTGATCTCGATGGTGAGCCGGTCGGGGTTGAGCCCCGACTCCTCGAGCGCGGCGGCCGCCGCGGAGGCCGCCTCGCGCTGGCGGAGCTGGAACACCGAGCAGTTCACGGCCAGCTGGAGGTCCGACTGCCAGGACGCCGCCGCCGCGCAGGCCTCGGACAACACCCAGGCGTTGAGCTCCACCATGTGGCCGTTGGACTCCGCCCACGGGATGAGGACGCTCGGGGGGATCGGCCCCAGGTCGGGGTCGTTCCAGCGGAGCAGGGCCTCGAAGCCGAGCAGGCGACCGGTGGCGAGGTCGACGGCGGGCTGGAAGACGAGCTCGGGCTCGCCGTCGAGGCCGAGTTCGGGTCGTGCCCTCACGACGACTGCCCGGCGGTCCTTGTAGTCACAGGTATGGCATCGGCGGAGGGACCCCGGTCCTTGAGCGCGCCTCGGGACGGGACCGGGCCGCCCGGGGGTGGTTCCGGGGGGCCCGGGAGGTCGGGGGCCGCTGCGGGCCGGGAGCGCCCCGGCGCCCTACCGGAAGAGGAGCGTCGCCTTGTGGGCGAAGTCGACCAGGGGCGCGGGCCAGATGCCGAACAGCACCGTGACCGCCACGCACACGGCGATGGCAGCCGCCACCGTCACGGGCACGGCCGAGGCCTCGTCGTCGTCGGGCCCGACCAGCACCGAGACCGTCCCGGCGGACTCCGCCGCCAGGCCCGCCGGCACGCCGGCCTCGCCGGCCTCGCCGGCCTCGTCGGCCTCGTCGGCCTCGCCGGCGGCGGCCGACGGGGCCACCCGGGCGCCGTCGTGCCCGGCCGGGTGGGCCGCGGACGGGGCGGGTGAGTACATGAGGAGGATGACCCGCAGGTAGAAGAAGGCGGCGATGGCCGCCGACACCATGGCGATGACGGCCAGCGCCGTGGAGCGGCCGCCCACCGACGCCGAGATCACCTCGAGCTTGGCCAGGAACCCCGTGGTGAAGGGGATGCCGGCCTGCGCCATCAGGAGCACCGCCAGCGAGCCCGCCAGCCACGGGCGCCGGGCGGCGAGGCCCCGGTAGCGGTCGAGGTCGTGGCGGGTGTCACCGGGCCCGCCCACCACGGTCACGACCGCGAAGCTCCCGATCACCATGAACGTGTACACGAACAGGTAGTAGAGCGACCCCTCGATCCCGCGCGCCGTGGCCACCTGCAGGCCGAGGAGCACGAAGCCGGCGTGGTTGATCGACGAGTAGGCGAGCATGCGCTTGATGTCGCGCTGGGCCAGGGCCACCACCGCCCCGAAGAGCAGGGTGATGGCCGCCAGCACCCACACCGCGGGCTGCCAGTCGCTGCGCAGGAGCCCGAACGACGACACGAACACCCGCAGCAGGGCGGCGAACCCGCCGGCCTTGGCCACCGCCGCCATGAAGCCCGTCACGGGGCTCGGGGAGCCCTGGTAGACGTCGGGCGTCCACAGGTGGAAGGGCACGGCCGCCACCTTGAAGCCGAAGCCCACGAGCAGCATCGCCATCCCGGCGAGCAGCAGGCCGTTGTGCAGCATGACGTTGTTGGCCAGGTAGGAGGCGATCTGGGGCAGGTTCGTCGACCCCGTGGCCCCGTAGACCAGGGCCACGCCGTAGAGGAACACCGCCGAGGAGAACGCGCCCAGGACGAAGTACTTGAGCGCCGCCTCGCCCGACTCGGCCCGGCGGGCGTTCATGGCCGCCAGGACGTAGAGGGCGATGGAGAGGATCTCGAGCCCGAGGAACACCACGATGAGGTCGTTGGCGGCGCCCATGATCATCGCCCCCGACGCCGACACCAGCATGAGCACGTGGAACTCGGGGCCCCAGGCGTGCTCGCGGCGCATCCAGCCGTCGCCGACCAGGGCGGCGAGGAACACCGCGCACGACACCAGCACGGCGACCAGGGCGCTGAAGCCGTCCTCGACGACGGCCGAGTCGATGGACACGTGCGCCCCGTGGTTGACGACGTCGAACCACTGCACCAGGGCGAGCGCCAGCGCGGCGAGGGACGTGGCCACGGTCATCCCCGTCACCGTGGTGGGGTCCATGGGCCGGCGCTGCAGCGACGCCGCCGCCAGGATCACGACGGCCCCGCCCAGGAGCACGAGCTCGGGGAGGATCGACAGGTAGGCGATCTTCGGGACGGCCAGGCCCGCCGCCAGCAGCGTGGTCACGGCACCCTCCCCGACGTCGCCGATCCGCTGACGCGCACCGGGGCCGGCCCGTTCGTGGCCACCGTCGGCTGGTGCGTGCCCGTGGACCCCTCCACGTGGTGCACGAGGCGGTCGACCGAGGGGGTGATGCGGTCGAGCACGGGCTTCGGATAGACGCCCAGCACGAAGATGAGGGCGACGAGCGGCGCCACCACGGCGACCTCGCGCCACGACAGGTCCCGGACCGCGGCGTTGGCCTCGTCGGGCTCGTGGTGGAAGGCCTGCTGGTAGGCCCACAGCAGGTAGAGAGCCGCCAGCACGACCCCACCGGTGGCGGCCACCGCCCACCACCGGTGCGACAGGAACGTCCCCGTGAGCACCAGGAACTCGCCCACGAAGCCGTTGAGCCCGGGCAGCCCGATGGCGGCCAGCATGGCCACCGTGAACACCGCCGCCAGCACCGGCGCGGCCCGCTGGAGGCCGCGCAGCTCGTCGGCCTGCCACGTCTTGCGCCGCTCGTAGACCCACCCGATCACGATGAAGAGCACGGCGATCACGAGGCCGTGGTTGACCATCTGCAGGACGCCGCCGGTGACCCCCTGGGTCGTGAGCGCGAAGGTGCCGAGCACCACGAACCCGAGGTGGGCGAGCGACGAGTACGCCACCAGCCGCTTCAGATCACGGGTGACGCACGCCACGATGCCCCCGTAGAGGATGCCGACGACCCCGAGCGTGAGCAGCAGCGGCGCCAGGTCGACCACGGCCCGGGGGAACAGTGTCAGGTCGAAGCGGAGGATGCCGTAGGTGCCGAGCTTGGCCATGACCGCCGCCAGGATCACCGCGCCCCCGGTGGGCGCCTCGGCGTAGGCGTCGGGCGACCACGTGTGGAACGGGAAGATCGGGGCCTTCACGGCGAAGGCGGCGGTGAACGCCAGGAACAGCAGGACCTGCGAGGCCAGCCCCAGATGGGTGGTGCTGAGCGCCACGAGGTCGAACGTCAGGTGCCCCGTCTGGCGCTGGTGGACGAAGGCCACGGCCACGATCCCCACGAGGAGGAAGGCGGAGCCGAGGAAGGTGTACACGAAGAACTTGATGGCCGCGTAGGCGCGCCGGGCGAAGCCCCACCCGGCGATGACGAAGTAGACGGGGACCAGGGTCAGCTCGAAGAAGAGGAAGAACAGGATCAGGTCGAGCGAGACGAAGCTGCCGAGACACCCGGCCTCGAGCAGCAGGAGCCAGGCCACGAACGAGCGCGGGTGGCGGTCGATCTTCCCCGCCACGAGGGCCAGGGGGAACAGCAGGGCCGCCATGAGGACGAGGAACACCGAGATGCCGTCGACACCGAGGTGCCACGAGATGCCGAGCGTCGGCGCCCACACGTGCTGGCTGACGAGGCGGAACCCGCCGTCGCCGGCCCGGTAGCGCACGGCCACGGTGATGGCGAGGGCGAGGGTGGCGAGGGACCCGGCCAGGCCCACGGCCTGCACCGCCAGCCGCTGGCCGCGCTCGCCCAGCGAGGACGGCACGAGCGCGGCGACGAGGGCCGCGCCCGCGGGCAGCAGGATGAGCACGGTGAGGAAGGGGAAGGCGCCGTCGTGCGTCATGACCACGCCCTCGATGCCATCCAGGCGAGCAGGACGACCAGGCCGAACACGATGCCCAGCGCGTACTGGCGGACGAAGCCGGTCTGCACCCGCCGCAGCCCGCCCCCCGTGGCCCGCGCCAGCCGGCCCACGCCGTTCACGGCGCCGTCGATGACCCTGGCCTCGACCACCGTGGCGCAGAAGGTGGCGAACGCCTGGCCCGGGCGGCCGATGAGCGCGTCGTAGACGTCGTCGAGGAAGTAGGCGCGCCGGAGCACGGCGGGCTCGAGCGCGGGCGCGTCGGGGCGGCGCGACCACAGCGGGAAGGACACCGCCAGCCCCGTCACGGCCACCACCGAGTCGACGATGCCGAGGGCCCACCGGGTGCCCGACGACTGGTGGGCGTCGAACAGGGCGGTGCCGAAGACCGGGCGCAACCACCCGAGCGGGTCCCAGCTCGGGTGCCACGGCAGGTGCAGCAGGCCGCCGACGAGGGCCAGCGCCGCCAGCACGACGAGCGGGAGCGCCATCACCGGCGGCGCCTCGTGGGGCACGGCGCCGCCGTGGTCGTGGGCGTCGGGTGCCGACGTCGACGCCGAGGGGCGGGCCCCCAGCACGGCGCGCCAGCGGTCGTCGCCCCAGAACGCCAGAGCCGCCAGCCGGGTCATGTAGTAGGCCGTCAGCGCGGCGGTGACGAGGCCCACGACCCACAGGACCGGGAACCGGGCGAAGGCGTTGTCGAGCACGTCCCCCTTGGCGAAGAAGCCCGACAGGGGCGGGATCCCGGCGATGGCCAGCCAGCCCACGGCGAAGGTGGCGAACGTGAGCGGCATGAACCGCCGCAGGTTCCCCATCTTCTTGAGGTCCTGCTCGTCGTGCAGCCCGTGGATCACCGATCCCGCCCCGAGGAAGAGCAGCGCCTTGAAGAAGGCGTGGGCGACCATGAGGAAGATGGCGGCCTCGTAGGCCCCGGTCCCCACGGCCAGGAACATGTACCCGAGCTGCGACACCGTCGAGTAGGCGAGCACCTTCTTGATGTCGCTCTGGGCGCAGCCGATGGTGGCGGCCACGAAGGCGGTGGTGGCCCCGATCGAGGCCACCACCAGCTGGGCGGTGTGCGACTGGGCGAGGACGGGGCTGATACGGCACATCAGGTAGACGCCCGCGGTGACCATGGTCGCCGCGTGGATCAGGGCCGACACCGGCGTGGGGCCCTCCATGGCGTCGGCCAGCCACGGGAACAGCGGCAGCTGGGCGGACTTCCCCGCCGCGGCCCCGAACAGCAGCAGGCACACCGCCGTGCCCGTCCCGCCGCCGATGGCGGACAGGTGGGAGAAGATCCCGGTGTAGTCGAGGGTCCCGGTCTTGGAGAAGACGAGGAAGACGGCGATGAGGAACCCGACGTCGGCCAGGCGGTTGTAGATGAAGGCCTTCTTCCCCGCGCTGGCCGCGCTGTCGCGCCCGAACCAGAAGCCAATCAGCCAGTAGGAGCACACCCCGACGCCCTCCCACCCCACGAAGGTGAACAGGAGGTTGTTGCCCAGCACGAGCAGCAGCATCGACGCCACGAAGAGGTTCAGGTAGAGGAAGAACTTCGGGTAGTCGGGATCGCCCTTCATGTAGCCGATGGAGTACAGGTGGATGAGCGCGCTCACACCCGTCACGAACAGCGCCATCGTCATCGACAGCGGGTCGACGAGCAGCGCCGCCTTCACCTGCAGCCCGCCCACCGGGATCCACGTGAACAGGTCCTGCGTGAACGACCGGAACGGGGCCGCCCGCGAGACGAGCCCGGCATAGACCACGCAGGCCACCACGAAGGACCCCGCCACCGTGGCCGTGCCCAGCCAGCCGGCCCAGGGATCGCCCAGCCGGCGCCCGGCGGCCGCGAGCACGACGAAGCCGGCGAGCGGCAGCAGCGGCAGCAGGTAGGCGGCGTGGAGCATGGTGATCGGGTCCGGTTCGGTCGGGGGCTGGTGGTCGGGGGCTGGTGGTCGGGGACTGGTTGTCGAAGTCGAATGGCGGGCGGTCAGCCCCGCATGATGTGGAGGTCGTCGGCGGTGGCGGTCCGGCGGCGGCGGAAGATGGCGACGACGATGCCGAGGCCGACGACCACCTCGGCCGCCGCCACCACCAGGGTGAAGAACACGAGCGCCTGGCCCCCGACGTCGTTCAGCATGCGGGCGAAGGTCACGAAGGTCAGGTTGGCGGCGTTCAGCATGAGCTCGACGCACATGAACATGACGAGGACGTTGCGCCGCACCAGCAGGCCGAGCGCGCCGATGCAGAACACCACCGCGGCCAACCCGAGGTACCAGCCACCGGCGAGGCTCACGACGCCGGCTCCTCGGCGTCGGCGCCCGACGAGCCGCCCGCCACGAAGAGCTCCTCCGCCTGCGCCGGGGCCGGGGCCGCGCCGTCGGCGCCCGAGCCGGTGATGGGCGTGGGCACGGCCCCGACGACGTCGTCGGCCTCGTCCACGGGCGCGCCCGACGCCCCTCCGGGCCGGCGGGCCAGGACGACGGCGCCCACCACGGCGATCACCAGGAGCGCCGAGGTCACCTCGAAGGCGAACAGATAGGTCGTGAACACCGAGCGCCCCAGGGCGGCCACGTCCCCGCCGGCCTGGCCGCGGGCGGGGCCGGCCACCGACCGGGCGCCGACGGACCAGTGGGCGCCGATCCCCATGAGCAGCAGGCCGGCGAGGGCCAGCACCACGAGCCCCACGGCCAGGGGCCGCTGGGCCCGCAGGGGCTCCTCGGCCACGTTCTCCTCGCGGTCGACGCCGAGGAACATGATCACGAAGAGGAAGAGCACGACGATGGCGCCGGCGTACACGATCACCTGCACGGCCGCCAGGAAGTTGGCCTGCTGCTCGACGAAGAGCACGGCCACGCCGAAGAGGGTCATGACGAGCATCAGCGCGGCGTGCACCGGGTTGCGGGCCACCACCACGCCGACGGCGCCCGCCAGGACCACGGCGGCGGCCACGGCGAAGGTGAAGGCGTCCACCCTGGTGGCGGTGCCCAGCACGGTGACGAGGGTGGCCAGCGTGGCGGTGAGCATCAGCGGCCGTCGCTCCGGCGGCGCAGCGAGCCCGTCCGCAGCTGGACCCGGTCGCGCAGGCGGCTCATCACGCCGCGCGCCCCCTGCTGGTCGGGATTGCGGTCGATGTCGTCGAGGTGGGCCGAGAAGGTGTCGCGCAGCTGCCGGTTGCCGGTGGCGACGTCGTCACGGTTGGCGCTCTGGCCGCCCTCCGGGGCGCGCACGCCGTACCCCAGCTCCCCCGACCACTGCACGCGGCCCTCGTAGGCGGCCACGCCCGACGGCGACGTCGCCCGCATCCAGCCCGAAGTGTGCAGGTCGTCGCCTTCGCGCCAGTCCTCCCACGGCAGGCGGCGGGGCCGGCCGTCGTCGTCGACGAGCAGCTCGTCCTTCGTGTAGATGGCGTCCGCCCGGTTGGTGAAGGAGAACTCGAAGAGCTTGGTCTCGGTGATGGCCTCGGTGGGGCACGCCTCCACGCACATGTCGCAGTGGATGCAGCGCAGATAGTTGATCTCGTACACGAAGCCGAAACGCTCGCCCGGCGAGACCGGGTCGGACGGCACGTTGTCGGCGCCGCGCACGTAGATGCAGTCGGCCGGGCACACCCCGGCGCACAGCTCGCACCCGATGCACTTCTCCATACCGTCCTCGTAGCGGTTGAGGACGTGGCGCCCGTGCTGGCGGATCGGCTTCGGCTTCTTCTGGAGCGGGTACTGCCACGTGACGCGGGTGCGCGCCATCTGCTGGAGGGTCACCTTGAACCCGCCGAGGAAGCTCAGCTCGTCGCGCAGCCCGTCGAGGAACCCCATCAGGACACCACCTCGGGCGCGTCGATCTCCTCGGTGGTGCCGCCCGCGCCCGCCCCGACCACGATGGAGCGCAGCAGCAGGCCGCCGGCGACGACGAGCGCCACGATCACGCCCACCCCCCACCACCGTCCCACCAGGAACGCCGCCAGGACGAGGACCCACCCGAGCGACAGCGGGATCAGGACCTTCCAGCCGAGGTCCATCAGCTGGTCGTAGCGCAGCCGCGGCAGGGCGGCGCGCAGCCACACGTAGACGAACAGGAAGATCAGGGTCTTGCCGAGGAACCAGGCCACCGGGATCAGCCACGACAGGATGAACACGTGGGCGGTGGGCCCGTCGGGGCCGCCGAGGAACAGCGTCACCACGATGGCGGACATGGTGATGACGTTCATGAACTCGGCCATGAAGAAGAGGGCGAAGCGGATGGACGAGTACTCGGTGTTGAAGCCACCCACGAGCTCCTGCTCCGCCTCCACCAGGTCGAACGGCGGGCGCGTGAGCTCGGCGGTGATGGCGATCATGAAAAGGAAGAAGGGAAGGATGCCGGTGCGGATCAGGTACCAGCTCCCGATGAACGTGTGGGACTGGGCGTCCACGATGGCCCGGGTCGACAGCGACCCCGCCAGCAGCACCACCATCGTCACCGTCATCCCCAGGGCGGCCTCGTAGGAGATCATCTGCGCCGAGGCGCGCACCGATCCGAGCAGCGGGTACTTCGAGCCCGACGACCAGCCCGCCAGCATGACGCCGTAGACCGAGACCGACGACATCGCCAGCAGGAACAGGATCCCGATGGGCGGGTCGGCGACCTGCAGCTCGAACGTGTGCCCGAACACCGTCACGAGGCCCCCGACCGGCACGATGGCGAACGCCAGGAAGGCGGGCAGGATCGACAGGTAGGGGGCCAGCTTGAACACGAACTTGTCGGCGCGCTCGGGGAGGAGGTCCTCCTTGAAGAACAGCTTGATGCCGTCGGCGAGCGTCTGCAGCAGGCCCCACGGGCCGGCGCGGTTCGGGCCGATGCGGGCCTGCATGTCCGAGATGATCTTGCGCTCGAACCAGATCATGAGCATGACCGAGACGAGCAGGGCACCGAAGGCGACCAGCACCTTGATGACGACGATGAGCAGCTCGACCCAGTGCACGCCGTGCGCGAACAGCGGGTCGCCGAGGGCGAGGAGGTGTCCCATCACCGGCTCCCGGCCGTCACAGCGTCTCCAGCCGGACGTCGACGACGGGGTCACCGGCGTCGATCAGCGCCGACGCGCCCGCAAAGACGGTCGCCGCAGCCTCCCCGGCGGTGCCGGCGGTGGCGCCGTCCCCGTCCGATGCGGCCGCGGTGGCGGCCAGGTTGAAGCCGATCGAGGCCACCCCGCGCGGGACGCCGTCGTCGGCGACCGCCCGCAGGACGAGGGCGCCACGGGCCGAGCGCACGCGCACGCGCTCACCGGTGGTGACACCGAGGCGGTCGAGGTCGTACGGGTTCGCCTGCACCGTGGCCGGCGGCGCCAGGGCGGCGAGCGAGGCGCACGCCTCCACGAACACGCCCCCGTCGTAGAGGTGGCGCGGCGCCACGAGGCGCAGCGAGTAGCTGTCGGGCGCGGGCACGTGCGGGGCGTCCACGGGCTGGGGCCACTGCAAGGGCCGGGGGCGGGCGGCGGCGCTGCCGGCGCCGTTGCCGTCGCCATGGCCGGCGCCGTTGCCGTCGTCGTTGCCGGCGCCGTTGCCGTCGTCGCCGCCGAGGGGCTCGGCCAACCCGGCGCGCGGCGGAGCCCCCTGGATCTCGACGGCCTCGATGCCGGGCGTGGCCACGGGGTCGAAGGGGGCCAGCGAGGCCCTGGAGGAGATGCGCACGGGTGACGACGCCAGCGGGGCGACGATGCCGTCGCGCCCGCCGGGCGCGTCGAGGGCGGCTCGGGTGATCCCGGCGTGCGAGGGGGCCAGGCGCTCGACCTCGTCCCAGATCTCGGCGACGCTGGCGAAACCGAGGTCCGCGCTCAGCCGCTCGGCCAGCTCGACGGCCACCATCCAGTCCGGCCAGCACTGGCCGGGTGCCACCAGCTTCTGGGCCACGCGGGTCACGCGGCCCTCGATGTTGGTCGTCGTCCCGGCGCGCTCGTGGGCCGAGGCGGTCGGCAGCACGACGTCGGCGAGCGCCGACGACGACGACAGGAAGGCGTCGACGGCCACCACCAGCCCGGCGCGGCGCAGGGCCTCCTCGGCCAGGGCCCGGTCGGGGAAGTCGCCGACCGGGTCGGCCCCCACGAGCACGAGCGCGTGCATGGTCCCGTCCGCCAGCGCCCGCAGGATGCCGGTGGTGTCGCGGCCGCGCGCCGGGGGGACCGAGCCCCACGCCGCGGTGTACCAGTGGCGGCCCTCGTCGAGACCCACACGGCCCGGCAGGAGGCCCGGTGCGAGGCCCATGTCGATCGCACCCATGACGTTGCCCCGGCGCAGTGCCGGAAGAAAGCGCGCCGCGGGCCACGCCTCGGCCAGGGCGGCGGCGGCGGCGGCCACCAGCTCGGCGTGCTCCGCCATCGAGGGCCGGCCGAGCACGACCACCACGCCCTCGCCCCCGTCGCCGGCGCGCCCCAGCGCACCGCGTGCGGCCTCCCACGCGCCCTCGTCGACCGACTCCGGGCGCTCCCCGCCGGCGGCGACGGCGCGGGCCAGGGCGGCGGCCTCGCCGGGCCGGTAGGCGAGCGACGCCGTGGCGAACTCGCCCAGGGCGCCCGAGCGCGCCGCCAGCTCGACCACGGGCACCCCGCCGTCGACGGCGGCGCCCCGCAGGCGGAGGAAGAGCACCGGCAGCTCCTCGCGCAGGTCGCCGGCGAGGACGACCACGCACCGGGCGCGACAGGCGTCGTCGACGGTGGCCCGGGGCAGGCCCAGCACCACCTCGGCGGGCAGGCCGTCGGCGAGCTGGGCGTCGACGGAGTCCGTGCCGAGCACCGACTTGGCGAGCTTGGCCCACGCGTAGGCGTCCTCGTTGGACAACCGGGCCCCCCCGATCACGCCGATGGACTCGGGGCCGTGCTCGGCCCGGACCTGCGCCAGGCGCGCTGCCGCGGTCGACAGCGCCTCGGCCCACGACGCCGGCACCAGCGCGGCGCCGGCCGCGTCGCGCTCCCCGGTGCCGCGCACGAGCGGCACCGTCAGGCGGTCCTCGGCGTTCACGGCCTCGTAGCCGAACCGGCCCTTGTCGCACAGCCAGCTGTGGTTGAGGGGATCGCTGTCGATGCCGAGCAGGCGCGTCACCCGGTTGGCAGACGACTGCACCGCGGCGCGGCAGCCGAAGGCGCACAGCGTGCACGTCGACTCCACCTGGTCGAGGTCCCAGGGACGGGCCGTGAACCGGTACGGCGAGGCCGTGAGGGCACCGACGGGGCAGATCTGCACGGTGTTGCCGCTGAAGTACGACGTGAAGGCGTGGTCCTCGAAGACGCTCACCTCGACGGTGTCGCCGCGCCCGAGGAAGTCGATCTGCGCCTCGCCGGCCACCTCGGCGGCGAAGCGCACGCAGCGGCCGCACTGGATGCAGCGTTCGCGGTCGAGCAGCACGAGCTCGGAGATGGGGATCGGCTTCGCCCAGTGGCGCTTCTCCTCGAGGAAGCGGCTCTCGCCCGGGCCGTACCCGAGGGTCTGGTCCTGCAGGGGGCACTCCCCGCCCTTGTCGCACACGGGGCAGTCCAGGGGGTGGTTGACGAGGAGGAGCTCGAGCACGCCCACCTGGGCTTTCTTCGTCTTCTCCGAGGTCGTGTCCACCTCCATGCCCTCGGCCACGGTGACGTAACAAGCCGGCTGGAGCGTCGCCCCACGGGGCCCGGACACCTCGACCAGGCACATCCGGCACATGCCGACGGGCTTCATGCGCGGGTGGTAGCAGAACCGCGGGATGAACGTCCCCGCCCGCTCGGCCGCGGCGATGAGGAACTCGCCCGCCGGGGCCGTGACCTCGCGCCCGTCGAGCGAGAAGGTGACCGTGGCGTCGGGGTCGGCCGGTTGCGAGATGGCGTGGTGCGAGGTGGCGACGGGGTCAGCCATGGGGGCAGCCCCCCTCCTTGACGTGCACGAGGAACTCGTCACGGAACATCCGGATGGCCGACGCGATGGAGGAGGGGATGGAGGAGCCGAGCACGCAGATGGTGGTCTGCTGGGGCGGCCAGGACACGCCGGGCGCCAGGTTGTCGCAGACGTCCATGAGCAGATCGACGTCGGACTCGCGGCCCGCGCCGTCCTCGATGCGCCGCAGGATCTTCTCGAGCCAACCGCTGCCCTCGCGGCACGGCGTGCACTGCCCGCAGGACTCGCGCCAGAAGAAGCGCGTGATGCGCCAGGCGGCCCGCACCACGCAGGTGGAGTCGTCCATCACCACGATCGACCCCGACCCGAGCATCGAGCCGGCCTCCCCCACCTCGTCCTGGCCGAGGGGGAGGTCGAGCTGGCCCGGCCCGAACCACGGGGCCGACACCCCGCCGGGGATGATGGCCTTCAGCTGGCGGCCGCCGGGGATCCCGCCGCCCAGGCCGGGGTCGTACACGAGGTCGCGGAAGGTGGTCTTCACCATCTCCACCTCGTAGACGCCGGGGTTGTGCACGTGCCCGGCGAGGGCGAAGAGGCGGGTGCCCGTGGAGCGGCCGGCCCCGAGCGCGGTGAACGCCTCCGAGCCGTTGACCATGACCCACGGCAGGTTGGACAGCGTCTCCACGTTGTTGACGACGGTGGGCTCGCCGTAGAGCCCGATGGCGGCGGGGAAGTAGGGCGGCTTGATGCGGGGGAAGCCCCGCTTGCCCTCGAGGCTCTCCAGCAGGGCGGTCTCCTCGCCGCAGATGTAGGCGCCCGCACCGGGGTGGACCACCACGTCGACGGAGAACCCCGACCCGAAGATGTCCGCACCCACGGCGCCGTGCTCGTAGGCCTCGTTGAGCGCCGCCTGCACGCGCTCGAGGCCGAGGGCGAACTCGCCGCGCACGTAGACGAAGGCACGCGACGCCTGGATGGCGTAGGCGGCGATGACCACCCCTTCGATGAGCTGGTGCGGGTCGCGCTCGACGAGCATGTGGTCCTTGAAGGTGGCGGGCTCGCTCTCGTCGCCGTTCACCACGAGGTAGGTGGTGGGCGCCTGGCGCAGCATCGACCACTTCCGCCCGGCCGGGAAGCCGGCCCCGCCCCGGCCGAGGAGGCTGACGGCGTCGACCTCGCTCGCCACGGCCGCGGGCGTCATGGTCAGCGCCTTGCGCAGGCCCTCGTAGCCGCCGGTGGCGAGGTAGCGCTCCAGGGTGTGCGAGTCCTCGTGCCCGAGGCGCGACGTGACGATCCGGGGTGCCTCGGTCACCGCCATCAGGACCCCTCCGCCCCGGCCCCGGCGCGCGCCGCGGCGGCGGCGCGCTCGGCCCGGATGGTGGCGTCGTCGACGCGCAGGCCCCCGGCCCGGCGCACCCGCACCAGGGTCCCGTGCGGGGGGATCTCGTCCGCCAGGCGCCCGGCGCGCAGGTCGTCGACCAGCCGGTCGAAGGACGCCGGGGTGACGTCGCCGACGAAGCGGTGGTTCACCTGGAGGCACGGGGCGCGCCCGCAGTCGGCGATGCACTCGGCGTCCTCGAGGGTGAACATCCCGTCGGCCGTGGTGGCGCCGGGGCGCACCCCGAGCGACGTCTCCACGTGCTCGAGCAGGTCGTAGGCGCCGCGCAGCATGCAGGCGATGTTGGTGCACAGCGAGATGACGTAGGTCCCGACCGGCTCGGTGTGCAGCATCTCGTAGAACGACGCCGTCCCCAGCACCTCCGCCGGTTCGAGGCCGAGCAGCCCGGCGATCTCCTCGATGGCCTCGGGGCACAGCCAGCCGTCCTGCTCCTGGGCCAGGTGGCAGATGGGGATCAGCGCGGAACGGGGGTGCGGGTACAGGCCGATCAGCGCCCGCGCCCGCGCCACGACCTCGGCGGAGAGGTGGCCGCCCGCGGCGGGGGACGTCATCGGTCGACCTCCCCCATGACGGGGTCCACCGACGAGATGGTGGCGACGGCGTCGGCGACGAGGCCGCCGTGCATCATCACGGGGAGGCTCTGCAGGTTCACGAACGACGGGGCCCGGATGTGGAGCCGATGGGGCTTGGCCGAGCCGTCGGAGACCATGTAGCAGCCGAGCTCCCCGCGCGGGGACTCGACCGCCACGTAGACCTCGCCCTCGGGGACCTTGAACCCTTCGGTGAAGATCTTGAAGTGGTGGATGAGCGCCTCCATCGACTCGTCGATGCGGGCGCGCGGTGGCGGCGTCACCTTTTTGTCCTGGACCCGGTAGTCGCCGGCGGGCATCTTGTCGAGCACCTGGCGGAGGATCCGGACCGACTCCCGGATCTCGTTGAGGCGGATGGCGTAGCGGTCGAAGTTGTCGCCATAGGTGCCGATGATGACGTCGAAGACGACCTCGTCGTAGGCCAGGTACGGCATCGCCCGGCGCAGGTCCCAGGCCACGCCGGTGGAGCGGAGGATGGGGCCCGTGGCCGACAGCGCCAGCGCCTCCTCGGCGCTCAGCGCGCCGACGCCCTCCATGCGCTCGCGGAAGATGGGCTGCCCCGTGAGCAGCTCGTCGTAGACGGCGAGGCGCGCCGTGACGTTGTCGAGGATGGTCTCCACGTCGTCCTCCCACCCGTCGGGCAGGTCGGCGGCGGTCCCCCCGGGGCGGATGAAGTTGTGGTTCATGCGCAGCCCGGTCGTCTTCTCGAAGAAGGCCAGCACGAGCTCGCGCTCGCGGAAGCCGAAGATCATCATGGTGGTCGAGCCCACGTCCATGCCGTTGGTGGCGAGCCACATGAGGTGCGACGACACCCGCTGGAGCTCCGACAGCAGCATGCGGATCCACACGGCGCGCGGCGGGATCTCGATCCCGAGCAGCTTCTCGGTGGCGAGCGAGAAGACGAGCTCGTTGTTGAGGGGCGACAGGTAGTCCATGCGCGTGACGTTGGTGGCGCCCTGCTGGTAGGTGAGCCCCTCCCCCGTCTTCTCCATGCCGGTGTGGAGGTAGCCGATGATCGGCTTCGTGCGCAGCACCGTCTCGCCGTCGAGCTCCATCATGAGGCGCAGCACGCCGTGGGTGGACGGGTGCTGCGGGCCCATGTTGATGATCATGGTCTCGTCGTCGGGGTACTCCACGTCGAGGTCCGAGACGTCGACCCCGGTGCCCTCGGGGAGCCGCAACACCGACCCGGCCTCGCGCCCGAGCTCCGCCGGCGATGTGGCGCCGCGGTCCCCGAGCTCCTGGGAGCCCTCGAAGGTCTCCGACGACAGGGAGGACCCGGTGTGCGGCGTCATCGGGGGCCCGGGGCCTGCTTGAACTGCACCGGCACCCGCCCCACGCCGAAGTCCTTGCGCAGCGGGTGCCCCTCCCAGTCCTCGGGCATGAGGATCCGGGTGAGGTCGGGGTGCCCGGTGAACCAGATGCCGAACATGTCGAAGGCCTCGCGCTCCATGGCCTCGGCGCCGCGGTAGAGGTCCCACAGCGACGCCACCACGGCGTCGTCCTCGGGCACCTGCACCCGCACGCGCACCCGCCTTGGCTGCGACACCGACAGCAGCGCCACCACCAGCTCGAAGCGCTCGGCGGCCACGCCGTCGGGCAGGGCCCGCCCCGGGTGCCCGAGGTAGTCGACGGCGGTGAGGTCGGCGAGCATCTCGAACCCGGCCGCCCGGTGGGCCGCCACCGCGTCGTGGTACCCGGCACGCGACGGGAACACGATGTCGTGCCCGTCGGGCGACGTGGCGCGGGCCACGCCCGGCAGCGCCGGCTCCTGCGGCCCGGCGGACTCCGACGGCCCGGCGGGCCCGGACGGCCCGGCGGACCCGGCCTGCTCCTGCGCCGCGGTCGGCGCGCTCACCGCGGCGTCCCCAGCCGGACGGCGTCGGGGCGCTCGGGGACCCAGCCGGCGAGCTCCTCGGGGCTCTGCGCGGACGGGGGCCGGCGCGTGATCTCCCCGGTGCGGATCTTCTCGTGGAGGGTGAGGATGGCATGCAGGAGCATCTCGGGGCTCGGAGGGCAGCCCGGCGCGTACACGTCCACGGGAACGATCTGGTCGACGCCCTGGACGATGGCGTAGTTGTTGAACATGCCGCCCGTCGAGGCGCACACGCCCATCGAGATGACCCACTTGGGCTCCATCATCTGGTCGTAGACCTGCCGGAGCACCGGGGCCATCTTCTGCGAGACCCTCCCGGCCACGATCATGAGGTCGGCCTGGCGGGGCGAGGCGCGGAACACCTCCATGCCGAACCGGCTGATGTCGAAGTCCGCGGCGCCGACGGCCATCATCTCGATGGCACAGCACGCCAGCCCGAAGGTCACGGGCCACACGCTGTTGCGGCGCGCCCACTTGACCAGGTCCTCGACCCGGCCGGTCAGGAAATTGTGCTGGAGGTCCTCGAGTCCCATGCCGCCCTCACGCCCGCTTACGCGGCCCGGCCGGCGTCCGGGCCCGGGCCCGGGCCCACGCGGGCGATCGTCGATGCGGTGGTGCGCTCCGGCATGGCCGGACGGAGCCGCTTGGCCGGTCCCCAGTTCAGGGCGCCGTTGCTCACGAGGTAGAGGAACGACACGAACACGACGCCGGCGAAGACGAGGACCTCGATCAGGCCGAACGTGCGCAGCTGCCGGAAGATCACCGCCCACGGGTAGAGGAACACGATCTCGATGTCGAAGATGATGAAGATCATGGCCACGAGGTAGAAGCGCACGGGGAAACGCTGCGGTGGCTCGCGGTCGGGGATGATCCCGCACTCGTAGGGCGCGAGCTTGGCCGCGGTGGGTCGTTTCCGGGGGGCCAGGAGGCCCGACGCCAGGAACGACATGCCGGCGAAGAGCACGCCCAGGACGAAGAGCAGAAAGATCGGCAGGTAGGCGCTCATGACCGCTTGCGGTTCTACCACGGCACCCTGCGCACGGGCACATTGGCAATCGGCGCGCCGGGAGGCCTCGGCGCCGCCCCGGCGAGCGGGTGTCGGGGCGACCCGCGGGCACCTACGATCTAGCCGGTGACACCCTCCGCGACCCCCGCCACGAGGAGCGCTCCGGCTCGCCCGGTGACCGTCGACGACGGCCACCTCCACGACGTGGTCGTCGTCGGGGGCGGACCCTCGGGCGCGGCGTGCGCCTACTGGCTGGCCGACGCCGGCTGGGACGTGGCGCTGGTCGAGAAGAAGCACTTCCCGCGGGAGAAGACCTGCGGCGACGGCCTCACGCCGCGGTCGGTGCGCCAGCTCAACGACATGGGCCTGGCCGGCGCCCTGGCCGGGGCACACCGCTACGAGGGCCTGCGCGCCTGCGCCTACGGGCGTTCGCTCGAGCTGTCGTGGCCCGATCACCCCTCGTTCCCCCCCTACGGGTACGTGATCACCCGCCACGACCTCGACCAGCTCGTCGCCGAGCGGGCCGCCAAGGCCGGGGCCACCGTGTGGGAGGGCGCCGAGGCCATCGGGCCGATCCTCGACCCGGCCACGGCGGGCACCGTCGGCGGGGTGGGGACGAGCTCGGAGGTGCTGCCCAGCTGCGCCGGGGCCAACGTGCTCGACCGCGACTCGGGACGGACCCAGGCCGTGCGGGGCCGCTACGTCGTGGTCGCCGACGGCGCCAACTCGCGCTTCGGCCGCGCCCTCGGGACGTCACGCGACCGCCAGTACCCCCTGGGGATGGCCCTGCGGGGCTACTTCCGCTCCCCGCGCCACGACGACGCCTTCATCGAGTCCCATCTCGACATCCGGGACGCCTCGGGTGCCGTGGTGCCGGGATACGGCTGGGTCTTCCCCCTCGGCGACGGGCGGGTGAACGCCGGCGTCGGCATCCTGACCGTCGACGGCCGGTGGAAGGGGATCAACACCACCCACCTGATGGACGCCTTCATCGACTGGGCACCCGCCTCGTGGGGGTTGTCGACGGCGACGCTGTGCGGGCCGCCGACCGGCGGGAAGCTCCCGATGGGCCTGTCGGTGCGGCCCCGCATCGGCCCCAACGTGCTCGTCACCGGCGACGCCGCCGGCACCATCAACCCGTTCAACGGCGAGGGCATCGCCTACGCCTACGAGACCGGCCGGCTGGCGGCGGCCTGCGTGGCCAGGGCGCTGTCGGGCGAGGGGGTCCACGCCCTCGTCGACTACGAGTCCCAGCTCCAGGCCGCCTACGGCCTCTACTTCAAGATCGCCCGGGAGTTCGTGAAGGTGATCAGCAGGCCCGAGCTCATGCGGGTGTGCGTGGGCGCCGGCATGCACTCCACCAGCCTCATGGGCTGGCTCATGCGCATCATGGCCAACCTGCTGCACCCCGACGAGCTCGGCCCGGCCGAGATCGCCTACCAGGCGCTCCTCGCCGTCGCCCGGTCGACGCCCGGCTGAACCGCCCCGGGCGGGGCGTCACAGCAGGTCCACACCCACCACCCTCGCCTCGATGTCCCGGAGGACGGTGGTCTGCGCGTCGATGGGGAAGACGAAGTTGCTGACGGATGCCATCGTCGCCTGCACCCGGCCGCCGAACACGGCCATCGCCGTGGTGACGGTCGTCACGGTCTGGCCGTTCACGTTGCCGATCCGGGCGATCTGGAACGCGGCGACCTGCACACCCGAGTCGGCCAAGGGCACCGGGACCACGAGCGGCTGCACCGTGGCGGTGACGAAGGTGCCCGACCCCGGCCCGCGGCGCGGCACGTAGGGCAGCATCGCCTGGACGAAGGGCTGGTAGCAGGTGGCGAAGAGCCCGGGGTCCTGGAACACCCGGGCGTCGGCCTGCTGGACCTGCACCGAGGCGACGACGTCGACCAGCGAGCTGACGGCGCCGCCGTTGCCGGCGGGATCGTTGTACGTGCGGGAGCCGACCTCCGCGGTGCGGCCGTCGGCGCCGCCCGTGCCGAGCGCGCCGTCGAGCGCCGACACCGGCACGCGCAGGCAGCGGGCGAGCACGGTGGAGGCCTGCGCGGCCGTGTGCTGGGCGGCGGCCCCCTGGGTGGTGGCCCCGGCGGCGAATACGTTGCCCGTCCGAACCATCTCGGACGTCCACCCGGGAAGGTCGCCGCGCTGGATGCCCACCCGGGCGGCCAGCGCGGCATCGGACTTGGGCGCGCCCGCGGCGTGTGGTGTGGTGCCCCCCACGTGGAGGTACCAGACGCCCGCGGCGATGGGGAGCAGGCCGACGAGGATCGTGACGAGGGCCACCCGGAACACGCGCCGCCCCCGTGTCAGGGGTTGGCGGCGGGCCGCACCGGGCCGGCGGTAGGGCACGCCGCGTGCCGTGCGGGACGCCGGCGTCCAGTCGTCGTCCTCGCCGTCGACGGCGTCGGCTTCCTCGACCTCGCCGACCTCGCCGACCTCGCCGACCTCGCCGACCGCGCCGACCGGGCCGACCGCGCCGACCGCGCCGACCGGGCCGACCGGGCCGACCTCCACGCCATGGGCCTCCCCGGCGGCCTCCCGGACCTCCCCGGCGGCCTCCCGGACCTCGTCGACGACGTCCACGGGGCCCGCCGACACAGCGGGGACGACCTCCGGATCGGGCTCGGCGACGACGTCCGCCTCGGAGGGCTCGACGACCGGCCCGGGGGCGAAGGGCGCGGCCGGGGCGAGCCCGACGACGGCGTCCGACCGGCCCGACAGGGTCGTGCCCAGGAGGGTGACGGCCTCCATGTTGGGATCGGCCATGTCGACAGCGACGACGGGCGCGGCCCCGGGGACGGCCGGCACCGGCGCGACGGGTACCGGGGCGGTGACCGGCTCGGCGACGGCGACGGGCTCGGCGGGGACGGCCACCGGCTCGGCGACGGCGACGGGCTCGGCGAAGGCAGCGGGTGCGGCAGGGACGGGGGCAGCGCTGTCCTCGGGAACCGGGGCCGGTGCGGGCGGGACGACGGTGTCGTCCTCCACCGGAGGTGGCGCGGCGACAGAGGCGTCACCGAGCCCGGAAGGAAGCAGGAGGCGCAGCGGCCGCCCGTCGAGGACGAACCGCAACGAGCTCACCGGCCGCTCTCCCGGGAGCGTCGCCGCGGGACCGAGCTCGATGGAGGACATCCGGTCCCACCCCACCGTGCGCCGTGCGCCCGGGGCCGGACCCAACACGGTGATCCCGCCGGCGTCGACGATCACGGAAAGGTGGCCGACGACTGCCGTCCCCTCCGGCGTCTCACCCTCCAGAGCGACGTCGTCCAACCGAAGGCCCCCGCTCCCCCCGCCGAAAGGTCCCATCGCGCTCCTCCGTTCGGCGCGCCGTCAGCTGTTGGCGGCTACGCCCGTGACAGGCGCGTTCAGCGCCAGGTTCCCTGCTGACCCCCGGAAGAAGGCGTCACCGAAGTTGAAGACGCCGCCGTCGGAGGCGACCATCCAGTACCCGCGGCCCGTGGTCGTCGGCGAGATGCCCACCACCGGCTGGTTGAGGTGCGACCCGCCCATCGACCCGAAGAACCCGGCGTCGCCGAAGGCGAACAGCCCGCCGTCCGACGCCACCTCCCAGTACCCGCCGCCGGCGGGGGTCGTGGCGATCCCCACCACGGGCTGGTTGAGGCGCGTGCCGCCCATGGAGCCGTGGAAGGCGGCGTCGCCGAAGGCGAACACGCCGCCGTCCGACGCCACCTCCCAGTACCCGCCGTGATCGGACGTCGGGGCGATGCCGACGACGGGTCGCGACAGGGCACGGCCGCCCATGGAGCCGAAGAACGGGGCGTTGCCGTAGGCGAACAGACCCCCGTCGGTCGCCGTCATCCAGTACCC
This sequence comes from Acidimicrobiales bacterium, assembly GCA_035531755.1. NCBI lineage: Bacteria > Bacillati > Actinomycetota > Acidimicrobiia > Acidimicrobiales > Acidimicrobiales bacterium. The sequence continues at coordinate 25,462 of DATKSK010000016.1, forward strand.
CTGGGTGGAGCAGGGCGGGACGTCGGGGCTGCAGGTGCCGGGGGCGGGGGCCGGGGCGATGGCCGAACCCGTCAGCTGCGGGTCGTGATGGTACTGCGGCCAGGCCCCGCTCCCGAGCGAGTGGTTGGACCCGTTCGTGACCTTGTAGACGGCGATGAACCCCTGGGTGTTGTCGTTGTTCACGCCGCCGTAGGTGCCCGCCACCACGATGTCGTCCCCGACGCCCGAGGGGTCGGGCACCACCAGCGGAGAGTTCTGCATGTTGAGGTTGGCGGCGTTCGTGTCGCCCCCGAAGTTGCCCGACGGGCTGTTCAGGTTGAGGCCCTGCGAGCTCACGAGGCCGCCGGTCCGCCCGTCGAGGATGTCGAAGCCGAGGCCCGAGGCCACGACCACGTCCTGGTAGCCCTCTCCGAAGTCGGCCGTGGCCACGCCGCCCGCGATGGTGTTGGTGTTGGTGGTCTGCCCGGGCGGCAGCGGCAGCTGCACGGCCCACAGCTGGTTGCCGTTGGGGTCGACGGCGAACACGAGGCCGCCGATCGTCTGGCCGTCCGCCGTCCACGTCGGCTCCACCACGTCGAGCCGGCCGTTGCCCTGGAGGTCGGCGAGCGCCGGCGTCGCCCGCGTGTAGCCGCCGAGGTGGCGCTCCCAGCGCAGCGCGCCCGTGGCGGCGTCGACGGCCGTCAGCCCGTCACCGTCGCTGCCGCCCCAGTACCGCCCGTGCCCGTAGACGGCGACGGGCCCCGAGCCGTCCAGGTTGCCCACGACCGGCGACGACGTCACCACCTCGTTGCTGGCGTCGGTCCACACCGTGCCGCCGCGCGCGCTCATCAGCCGCGAGGCGCCGCCATTCCAGTTGTCGAGCGCGCCCGGCCCCGCCGTGGAGTCGCTCGACGCCACGATCTGCTGGGAGTTGTCGACGTTGGCGATGGCGGCGGTGGCGAAGGTGGTGTCGGCCGTCTTCTGCGGCCACCCCGGGATGGTCCCGCCGGTTGCGGGGTCGAGGGAGTACAGGCTCAGGCTCACGCCCCCCACGACGATGCGGGCCTGACCGGTGCCCGTGTCACCGATGGCCGGCGACGCCGGCACGGCGGGGTCGCCGCCGAGCGTGCCGTAGACATCGGGCAGCGTGCGGGCCCACTGGGTGTTGCCGCCGGGCCCGTACTCGATGACCGACCCGTGACCGGCGTTGCGCGCCGCGGGGTTCATGCCCCCCACGTCGCCGGTGCTGACCACGACGTCGTCGAGGCCTCCCCCGACCGGCAGCACGGCCGGTGTGGAGTCCACCGCGTTGCCGTTGCACTGCTGCGGCCAGCCCGGCGTCGTGCTCCCGTCGGACAGGTGGACGGCGTAGACGCAGCCGTTGACGCGCGATCCCACCACGATCGACTGGCCTCCCCCGTCGAGCGTGGCGAGGTTGGGCGACGACAGATCGATCTGGGAGTTGGGGCCGAGCATGTCGGCCCACTTCAGGCTCACGCTCAGGCCCGTCCGGGGGGCGGCCGCCTCGACGGTTCCGGGCAGGGCGATCCCCGCTCCCACCGTCATCGCGATCGTGGCCAGAGCCGCCGCCACCCTGAGGTGCCGACGCGACCGCGCCAGAGCCATGCTGACCTCCTCCGTCACCGACGTCCCGGCGCGGAACCGCTTCCTGGTCATGTGTCGGCACGAAAGGCCCACAACCTGAGCGCCCGGCCACGTGCCCGCGGGACGAGCGGCGGTCCGGCGGGACGGCCGTGGCGGCGGGCCCGCTCCCGCTACCTGCCGATGTGGACGAAGCGGACCAGCTCCATGTTCTCGTAGGTGATCCACGAGTCGGTGACCTGGCGGTAGGGGAACATCTCGTGGGCGCCCAGGGACCGGTCGGCGAGGAGGTCGGTCTCGAGGGTCTCGCACTTCGTCCCGAACGTCTGGTACCCCGGGGCCCACACCAGCCAGATCTGGTGGACGGGGGCACTCAGCTGCTCGAGGCGCGCCGCGAAGGTGCCGGAGTGCCCGGCGCGCGAGGCGGCCGAGTAGTCGACCCAGTTCACGAAGGCCGGCCCCGTGCCGCGCGGGAAGGTGATCTCGCGGTACCTCCCGGCGGGCAGGAGGCGGTGGACGGCGGGGCCGAGCTGGTCGGGGCAGTACGCCACGACGTCGCCGGGGCGGCCCAGCCGGGCGAGCGTGGCAGCCACCTCCCCCGCCTGGGTCCGGCTCGTCCAGATGTTGGGCACGCTCCCCGCCACCCCGAAGGCCACTGCGGCCACCAGGACGCCGGCGCGGATCCGGCGGTCGCCGAAGGTGGCCAGGCCCAGGGCCACCAGCAGGACGAGCGGGACGAACACGACCGACGCGTACCTCGCCTGGAACGCGCTGCGGCTGGCGTAGCCGCCGACGATGGCGACGGCGAGCGTGCCACCCAGCACGAGCGCCAGGGCCCGGCTGCGCGGGCGGGTGCGCAGGTCGAGGTCGACGTGGACGGCGCCGCGGGCCACGCCGAACAACCCCAGGCCGGCGAGGGCGAAGTAGACGAGGGCGAGCGCACGGCCCTGGCTGGTGGCCCCGCCCGCGAACGACGCGACGGCGTTGACCATGGCGGCGAAGTTCGCGGGCTTGGCCCACGGGGTCCCGGTGTGGTGCGCCTGGTACAGGAAGGTCGGCACCCACGGCACGAACGCCAGGCACCCGACGACGACGGCGGCGAGAGCGGCGCGCGCGCCGCGGCGACGGTCGTCGGGGCCCCGCCATGCCTGCCACGCCAGCCACAGGGCCGTCACGCCCACCAGGTAGAGCGCCCAGTAGTGCGCGTAGAGCAGCGACGCCGTCAGGACCGCGAGGGCGAGGACGTTGGCCGCGGTGCGCCGGCGCAGGATCTGCTGCAGCGCCACCACGCCCGCGGCGGAGAGGAAGCCCACGAGCGCGTACATCCGGTTCTCGGTGGCGTACCGGACGGCGAAGGGGGACGTCGCCACGATGACCAGGGCGCCGGCGGCCACCGTCCGGCCGCCGAGGCGACGCCCGGCCACCCACATGAACGGCAGGGTGGCGCAGCTGAGCAGGCCGGACAGCGATCGCACGGCGGTGTCGGAGGTCCCGAACGCACCCGTCCAGAAGTGGAGCAGGACGTAGTACAGCGGGGGGGCGCCGTCGCGGCGCAGGGCACCGTGGATCTGCCCGAGGGGGAGCCGCGCGATGTTGAGGGTGAGCGCCTCGTCGAGCCACATGTCCGACCGCGCCACGAAGCGCAAGGCCACCCCGAGGGCGATGACCGCCACGGCGCCGACCACCATGACCCCGAACAACGCCGGGTGCAGCCCGTCCGTGGCGTCGGGCGCGGGCCCGTCGAGCACCGCCGCGGGCCCGTCGGGCACGACGACCGGGGAGCCGTCGGGCACCTCCGGGAAGGCGTCGGCGTCCGGGGCGTCGGCGGGTGCGACGCCGGGTGCGACGCCGGGTGCGACGCCGGGCCCCGCCGGCGGCGCCTGCACCCCGTCCATCCACGGCATGGTAACGAAACGACGGACCGGTTCCGTGGCACGGCCCCAGCATCAGCCGGGCCGCCTGCGACCCTCCGCCCCGACGGGAGGCGCCACCGGACCGGCGGTGGGCCGTTCGCAGCGACCGGGCCGACGGCGCGCCGGCCGACGGAGGCCGGCTCAGCCGGCCGTCGGGACGGCGGCCGCCGACGCCGCCGCGCCGGCCGCCGCCTCGACCACGGCGTCGATGTCGGCGTCGGTGTGCGCCAGGCCCGGGAACATCACCTCGTAGGGACCGGGCGCCAGGGCCACACCCCGCTCGAGCATGGCCGAGAAGAACGGGGCGTACCCGCCCCCCGCCACCGATGCCCGGGCCGACTCGTAGTCGGTGACGGGGGCGTCGCCGAAGAAGAGCCCGACCAGCGGCCCCACGACCGGCACCTGCACGGCCACGCCCGCACCGGCGATGGCGCCCTCGAGACCGGAGGCCAGGCGACCGGCGCGGGCACACAGGTCGTCGTAGTCCGCAGCCGTGACGGCCCCCAGCACGGCGAGCCCGGCGGCGGTGGCGAGCGGGTTCCCCGACAGCGTGCCCGCCTGGTACACGGGACCGCCCGGCGCCAGCACGGCGAGCACGTCGCGCCGTCCGCCGAACGCCCCGAGGGGCAGCCCGCCGCCCATGACCTTGCCGAAGCACCACAGGTCGGGCGTCACCCCCGACAGCGCCGACGCCCCGCCGGGGCCCAGGCGGAACCCGGTGATGACCTCGTCGAACACGAGCAGGGCACCGGCGTCGTCACACGCCGTGCGCAGCGCCTGCAGGAAGCCGGGGGCGGGCCCGACCAGGCCCATGTTGGCGGCGACCGGCTCGACGATCACGCACGCCACGCGCTCGTCGAGCTCGGGGACCCTGTTGTAGGGCACGACCACGGTGTCGGCCACGGCCGACGACGGGACACCGGCGGAGCCGGGCAGGCCCAGCGTGGCCACCCCGCTGCCCCCGCCGGCCAGCAGCGTGTCGGCGTGGCCGTGGTAGCACCCGTCGAACTTCACGACCCGGTCGCGTCCGGTGAATCCCCGCGCCACGCGCACCGCGCTCATGGCCGCCTCGGTCCCCGACGACACCATGCGCACCTGGTCGCACCCGGGCACGCGGCCGCAGACGGCCTCGGCCAGCAGTACCTCGCCCGGGGTGGGCGCGCCGAAGCTCGTGCCGAGCGCTGCGGCGCGCGCCACGGCCTCGGTGACCACCGGGTGGGCGTGACCGAGCAGGACGGCGCCGTAGGACTGGACCATGTCGACGTAGCGCCGGCCCTCGACGTCCCAGACGTGGGCGCCCTGGCCACGCACCACCGTGTAGGGCACGCCACCGACCGCCGCGAACGACCGGACCGGCGAATCGACGCCGCCCGGGATCACGTGTCGGGCGCGCTCGAACCACCCCGCGTTGGTGGGCGGCCCCGACGGGTCAGCCATGCAGGGCCTCGGCGACCTCACCGGCGAAGTACGTCAGGATCATGCCCGCCCCGGCGCGCTTCAGCGCGGTGAGGTGCTCGAGCGCCACGGCGTCGCCGTCGATCCAGCCCCGCTCGGCGGCCGCCTTCACCATGGAGTACTCGCCGCTCACGTGGTAGGCGGCGACGGGCACGTCCACGCGCGCCGCCACCGCCGCGATCACGTCGAGGTACGCCATGGCCGGCTTGACCATGACGATGTCGGCGCCCTCGGCCACGTCCAGCGCGACCTCGGCGAGCGCCTCGCGGCCGTTGCGGAAGTCCTGCTGGTAGCCGCGTCGGTCCCCCCCGCCGGCGATGCTCACGTCGACGGCGTCGCGGAACGGCCCGTACAGCGCCGACGCGAACTTGGCCGCGTAGGCGAGCACCGCCACCTCGGCGCGCCCCGCCTCGTCGAGCGCGGCGCGGATGGCGGCGACCTGGCCGTCCATCATGCCGCTCGGCGCCACCACGTCGGCGCCCGCGGCGGCCTGCGCCCGGGCCACGCGTCGGTAGCGCTCGAGGGTGGCGTCGTTGTCGACGCTGCCGTCGGCGGCGAGGACGCCGCAGTGCCCGTGGTCGGTGTACTCGTCCAGGCACAGGTCGGCGATGAGCACCATGGTGTCGCCGAGCGAGCTGCGCAGCTCCGCCAGCGCCACCTGCACGACGCCGTCGGTGTCCCAGGCACCGGACCCTTCCGCGTCCTTGGCCGACGGGATGCCGAACAGGACGATCCCGGGGATCCCGAGCGACGCCAGCCGCTTCGCCTCGCGCACCAGCGACGCCGGGGAGTGCTGCACATGACCCGGCATCGACGCGATGGGCACCGGCTCGGCGACGCCGGCCCGCACGAAGAGCGGGGCGATGAGGTCGTCGACCCCCACGGTCGTCTCGGCCACCAGCCGGCGCATGGCGGGCGTGCGCCGGAGGCGGCGCATCCGGCGCACCGGGAATGCTGCAGGCCGCATCGGCCTCGGTGACATGCCCTCCACGGTGCGCGAGCCTACGTGGACGGCGGCGTGTCGACCCCCCGCGGCGCCCCGCCCCCGCCGACGTGCGCCGACAACGCGGCGACCAGTCCGGCGGCACTGTGGTCGGCGGCCACCACGTCGACGGTGAACCCCTCCCCCCGGGCCGCCTCGGCCGTCACGGGCCCGATGCAGGCCACCACCGCCGGCCGGGGCCGGCCGGCGGCCAGCGCGGCGTACGCCGTCACCGTGGACGGGGAGGTGAACGTGATGGCGTGCGCCGCCGAGGCGGCGTCGAGGGCATCGTCGGTGGCGCCGTCGGCGGCGGTGGCGGGGACGGTGCGGTACGCCTCGACCTCGATGACGTCCCACCCCTTCTCCCGGAGCCCGGCCGCCACCACCGGGCGGGCCTCCACCGCCCGAGGGAAGAGGACCGTGCCCGAGGCCGGGCCCGAGGCCGTGCCCGCGCCCGGGGGCGCGGCTGCGGGCATGGCGGCCACGAGCCCTTCGGCCGTCTCGACCTCGGGCACGAGGTCCGCGACCAGGTGGCGGGCGGCCAGCGCCCGCGCCGTCACGGCCCCCACGACGGCCAGCCGGGCCTGCCCGAGCGACCGCCCGTCACGCAGCAGCGGCACGAACCGCTCGACAGCGTTGGCCGACGTGAACACGACCCAGTCGAACGACGCGACGCGGGCCGCGGCGGCGCGCAACGCCTCGCCGCCGTCGGGGGGGTCGACGATGGCGACCACCGGGAGCGCCACCACCGTGGCCCCGGCGCCCGCCAGGGCGGCCTCGAGCACCGCCGCCTGGGCCGGGGCCCGGGTCACGACCACGCGCATCCCCGCCAGGGGGCCACCGCCGGGGCCGGCACGGGGCGGGCGGAGGTCGAGGGCGGCAACGGGCCCGATGACGATCGCGCACGGCGGCCCGAGCGCCACGTCGGCGAGGCCCGCCAGGGTCGTGCGCACGCTGGACTGTGCCGGGGTGGTGCCGCCGTGCACCACGAGCACGGGGGTGTCGCCGCTGCGCCCGCCGGCGACGAGGCGCCGGGCGATCTCGCCGCGGGCCGCCATGCCCATCAGGACCACGATCGTGCCGCCCACACGGGCGAGCGACTCCCAGTCCACCGCCCCGGGGGCGTCGGGCGGGCCGACGTGCCCGGTGACCACCGTGACCGACGACGACAGTCCCCGGTGCGTCACCGGTGTGCCCGCCGCCGCCGGCGCGGCGAAGGCGGAGGTGACGCCGGGCACGACCTCGAACGCGATGCCCTCGGCCAGCAGCGCTTCGGCTTCCTCCCCGCCGCGCCCGAAGACGAAGGGGTCCCCGCCCTTCAGGCGGACGACGGTCCTGCCCCGGCGGGCATGCTCCAGGACGAGGGCGGTCACGTCGTCCTGGTGGCCCTGCTCACCGGGACGCTTGCCGACGTCGACGCGCCGTGCGGCCGCGGGCGCCAGGTCGAGCAGGGCCGGGGCGACGAGCCGGTCGAAGAGGACCACGTCGGCGAGCGCCAGCACCTCGGCGCCCCGGCGGGTCAACAACCCCGGGTCGCCGGGCCCGGCCCCCACCAGGTAGACGGTCACCGCCCCTCCGCCCCGACGCCCCCCTCGGTGCGCTGCGACCAGTCCTCGAGCGACGAGCCTCCACAGTCGTCGAGCAGCTCGAGCGCCAGTTGGCGGCCCAGCTTCTGGGGCGACTGCCCGGACAGGCGCCGCCGCACCATGACCCCGCCGCCGCGGCTGGCCAGCATGCCCTCGACGACCATCTCCGCGCCCACGCCGCTGTGAACCGCCAGGGCCCCGAGCGGCAGCGTGCACCCGCCGCCCACGGCGGCCAGGAAGGCCCGCTCGGCGTCCACGTCGTCGTGCAGGGCGGGATCGTCCACGGCGCGCAGGAGCTCCAGCACGTGGTGGTCGTCCTCGCGGCACTCGACCGCCAGGGCGCCCTGCCCCACCTGCGGCAGCAGCGTGCCGGGATCGAGCACCTCGGCGACGTGCGACGCCAGGCCCAGGCGCTGCAGCGCCGCCAGCGCCAGCACGCCCGCGTCGACCTGGCGCGCCCGCTCGAGCCGGGTGGCCATGTTCCCCCGCAGGTCGCAGAAGGTCAGGTCGGGACGGAGCCACGCCAGCTGGGCGCGGCGACGCACGGAACCGGTGGCCACGGTGGCTCCGGTCTTCAGGTCCTGGAGCGGTGACCCGACGAGGGCGTCGCGGGGATCGGCCCGCTCCGGCACGCACGCCAGGACCAACCCGAGCGGCGTGGCCGAGGGCAGGTCCTTGGCCGAGTGCACCGCCAGGTCGGCGCGACCGTCGAGCACCGCCGCCTGCACCTCCTTCACGAACGCGCCCTGGCCGCCGAGCTGGGCCACGGGGACGTCGGCCAGCGCGTCCCCCGTCGTCCGCACCACCAACGGTTCGCACCGCGGCGCCCCCGGCACGGCCGCCACCAGCGCCACGACGCGGCGCGCCTGCCACAGTGCCAGGGGCGACCCCCGGGTGGCCACGCGCAGGGCGCGCCGGCTCGCTCGACTGTTCGGGGTCACGATGACGTGGGACCGGGGTCGGGTGCGGACGGCGTCGGTGGCTGTCGAGGTCCGGACGTGCGGGGACCGGGCGTGGCGCTCAGAGGTCGAACAGCGTGCGCAGCGCCTCGACCAGCCGCTCGCCGCGTGGGGTGCCCGCGGCGTCCTTCACGGCCACGGTCGGGTTGTGCAGCAGCTTGGCGAGCACGTCGCGCACGACGGCGCCCACCTCCTGCCACTGCCGGTCGTCGAGGTCGGCCAACCGGCCGCGATGGCGCTCGAGCTCGGCGAGGCGCAGCTCCTCCATGCGGCCCCGTAGCGCCGACACCACCGGGGCCGCGCCCCGCGCCCGCTCCTCGGCGCGGTAGCGCTCCACCTCCTGTCGCACGATCTCGCGGGCACCCGACAGCTCCGCCCGTCGTCCGGCCAGGGCGCGCTCGGCGTGCTCGGTGAGGTCGTCCATGTCCAGCAGCTCGACACCGGGCACCTCGCGCACCGCGGGGTCGACGTTGCGCGGCACACTCAGGTCGACGACCACGAGCGGCGAGCGCCCCGGTGTGGCGGCGCGCGCCTCGCACGCCGGGGCCAGCACGTCGGGCCCGAGGACGGGCAGCGCGGCGCCGGTCGACACGAGGACCACGTCGGTGGCGGCCAACGCCTCGGGCAGCCCGGCGAGGCCGACCCCGGTGCCCCCGACGCGCGCGGCCAGGATCGAGGCGCGACGCGCCGTGCGATTCGCCACCACCACCTGGGCGAGGTCCCCGTGGCCCCCGAGCGCGTCGACCATGCCCTCGCCCATCTCCCCGGCCCCCACGACGAGCACGTGCCGCCCGGCCAGCGAGCCCCCGAGGCGCGAGGCGGCGAGCTCCACCGCCACATGGGAGAGCGATGTCGCGCCCTGGGCGATGGCGGTGGTCGTGCGCACATGGCGCCCGGCCTGCACGGCGTGGCGGAAGAGCCCCGACAGCACCGGCCCGCTGGCGCGCTCGGCGTCGGCGCGCTCGAGCGCCCGGCGCACCTGACCGAGGACCTCGGTCTCACCGAGCACGCTGGAGCGCAGCCCGGCCGCCACCTCGAAGAGATGCGTCGTCACGGCGTCGTCGAAGAGCACCGTCCAGTGGTCCTGCAGCGCGCCGAGGGGTGCGCCCGCCACCCCGGCGAGGTACTCCTGGAGGTCGGTGACCCCCTCGTGGAAGCGCTCCACCACGGCGTACAGCTCCGTGCGCATGCACGTGGACAGGACCACCACCTCGGCCAGGTTGGCCCGGTCCCGCAGGCTCGCGACGGTCTTGCCGAGATCCTCCTCGGGGATGGTCACACGCTCGAGCACGTCGAGCGGGACCTGGTGCTGCTCGAGTCCAACGACGATGACGGACAAGCGTCTCGCAGAGCTCCTTGCACGTGTCGACGGTCCGCGACGGGCCGGCCGGCCCGATGTCTGCCCGGCTCCCTCCTACCAGGATGCCGGGCGGCGGGGCCCCGTGCCAGACCGGGGGGCCCGGTGGGGGCCGGGTCCCAGGTCGGAGGCGGTGGGGCGCGGGCGGCGGGAGCTCAACCGGGCTCGGCCGAGGTGAGGCCCACGGCGTGGGGCAGCGGCGACCAGGCCGGGCCCTCTCCCGGGACCAGGCGGTGCGACAGGTAGAAGCTCATCACCTGGAGCTCGATCGACAGGTCGACGTAGCGGAGCAGGACCTCGGCCGGGACCGTGAGGACGCGCGGGGCGAAGTTGAGCACCGAGCCCACCCCGGCGCGCACCATGCGGTCGGCGACCTCCTGGGCGGCCGAGGCCGGGGTGGCGATGACGCCGATGGCGGGCGGGTCTGCCTCCGACACGCGCTCGTAGTCGTCGACGTGGTGGACCGTCACCCCGCTGATCTCGCTGCCGAGCAGCGACGGCTCGACGTCGAACAGGCCCGCCACGCGAAATCCCCGGGAGGAGAACCCCTGGGAGTTGGCCAGGGCCCGGCCCAGATTGCCGAGCCCGACGATGGACACGGGCCAGTCCCCGTGCAGGCCCAGCTCCCGGTCGATCTGCGCCAGGAGGAACTCGGCCTCGTAGCCCGAGCCCCGCGTCCCGAACGACCCCAGGAACGACAGGTCCTTGCGCACCTTGGACGCGTTGACCCGCGCCATGTCGGCCAGCTGGTCGGAGGACACCGTCGTCGTCCCGGCCCGCACCAGCTCCATCAGGATCCGCTGGTACACGGGCAGGCGTGCGACCGTGGCCTCGGGGATGCGACGCGCGCTCGGTTCGGGCATCGCGGCGGATCGTACCGACACCGGGACCGCTCGCACCAAGCGAGCCACCCGGTCGACGGCGTGCCGGGAGCCCGGGCCCTGGGCGTCAGGCGGGTCGGTCCCGCACCGCCCGCCGCAACGCCTTGCCCGCCAGGCCCCGGGGGAGCTCGGGGACGAACCGCACCGACGTCGGGCACTTGTAGCGCGCCAGGTGGGCGGCACAGTGGGCGCGCACCAGCTCCTCGGTCACCGTCGCCCCCGGGGCCGCCACCACCACGGCCTCGACGGCCTCCCCCGTGGTGGGGTCGGGTCGGCCGATCACCACCGCCTCGGCCACGCCCGGCACCGCCTGCAGCACCCGCTCGACCTCGGCCGGGAACACGTTGAACCCCGAGACGATCACGAGGTCCTTGGAGCGGTCGACCACGAACAGGTCGCCCTCCTCGCCGATGACCCCGATGTCACCGGTGCACAACCAGCCGTCGCCGGTCAGGACCTCGGCCGTGGCCACGGGGTCGCGCCAGTAGCCCGCGAACACGTTGGCCCCGCGGACCCGGATCTCCCCCGGGTCGCCCGCCAGGGCGGGCTCGCCCGCCTCGTCCACCAGCATGACCTCCACCCCCGGCAGCGGGCGACCGACCGAGCCGGGCCGGTTGCGCCCCGTGCCGAGGGACGTCGACACCGCCGGGGAGGCCTCGGTGAGCCCGTAGCCCTGCCACAGTGCGATGCCGTAGCGGCGCTCGAACCGCACGGCGACGTCGGCGTCGAGGGCGGCCGCCCCCGAGATGGCCCGGCGCACGCCGGCGAGCGGCGACGCGCCGTCGGACTCCTCGCCGGGAGCGTCGGCCCACGCCGAGAACATGGTCGGCACCCCGAGGAGCGTGGTCACGCCCAGGTCGTGCACGAGCTGGAGCGAGGCCTGCGTGTCGAAGCGTGTCTCGAGGACCAGCGCCGCGCCGGTCGCCAGGCCCAGGCCGAGCGCCACGTTCAGGCCGAAGACGTGGAACAGCGGGAGGGCCACGAGCCCGACGTCGTCGGCGCGCAGGATCTCGGGGATGCCGAGCATCTGGCGGAGGTTGGCGAGCAGGTTGCCGTGAGTGAGCATGGCCGCCTTGGGGTCACCGGCGGTGCCCGAGGTGAAGAGCAGCACGGCGATGTCGGCGTCCTGGCGCGCCACGGGGGCGAGGGGCCGCGACTCGCCGGTCCCGGTCGCCGCCGACAGCTCCTCCCAGGTGACCGGCGCCACCGCCGACACTGCGGCGTCGCACGCCGCCGCCGGCAGCACCACGGACCGGGCGACGTCGCCGCCGTCACCGTCGCCGGCCGGCGCCGTCACGGCGGCGGCGGCCAGCAGGACAGCCGGCTCCACCACCTCGAGCTCGCGCCGCACCTCGTTGGCCGGGCTGTTGGGGTTGAGGGGCACGGCCACGGCGCCGGCGGCGAGCACACCGAGATAGGCGACCACGAAGTCGACCGACGTCGGCCAGGCGATGGCCACGCGGTCCCCGGGCCCGACTCCGAGCTCGACGAGCCCGGCCGCCACCGCGCCGGCGCGCCGGCGCACGTCGCCCCAGCTGTGCCAGTGCCCGTCCTCCCACAGGGCGCGGGCGGCGGCGGGGTGCTCGTCGACGAGCGAGGCGAGGTTCACGGCGCGGCGTCCTCGTCCGCCCTCACCGCTGTGCCGCCCGCTGACCCGCTGTCCCCGGCCGCCGACCCGCTGTCCCCGGCCGCCTGCACTGTGACGATGTCGCCCGGCCGCACCGCCAGCACGGTAGCGGCGGACCGCCGGTCGCACACCAGGGCCAGGTGACCGTTGGCGTCGACCACGAGGCCGAGGCCGCCGTCGGGGAGCAAGGCGAACGTGGTGGCGGCGCGCGCCCGGTGGGCCGAGCCCCCCGCCGTCACGCCGACCTCGGCGCCCAGGCCGGCGCGCGCCGCGTCGCCGGGGCGGGCCGCCAGCTGGACGTTGCCGAAGCGGTCCACCCACTGCACCTCGGCCTCGAGCATGCCGGGCGACACCGCCAGCCGCGGGGGCGCCAGGCGTTCCAGGCCCGCCGGGTCGATGTCGTCGCCGAGCTCGGCCAGCGGGGCTCCCCGCCACAGGCGCGCCGCGGCGGGGGCGAAGACGTCGCGCCCGTCGAAGGTGGAGGCCGCCTGGCCGGCGGGTGGGCCCGGCAGGGCGACGGCCTGCCGGGGACCGCCGACGGCGTCGAGCGCCCAGGGGAGCAGCCCGTTGTCGGGGCCGACGAACCGGAGGCTGCCGGCCAGCACGGCCACGGCGCGCCGGGGCGTGCCCACCCCGGGATCGACCACCGCCACCACGACCCCGGCGCCGAGATGCGGGGCGGCCCGGCTCAGGGCCAGCGCCCCCGCCCTGACGTCGAACGGCGCGACCTCGTGGGTGAGGTCGATGACCGGGGCCCCGGGCGCGTCGCGTTGGACGACGGCCCGCACCACACCGGCGAACTCGTCCGCGGTCCCGTAATCGGTCAACAAGAAGACCGCACCGACGGCGCGGCGGGTCACCCGCCCCCCCTCGTCACCGAGGCGGCCGGCAGGGTCAGCCGGCCTGCGTGTACCGGTCGGCCAGGTAGCGGTTGACGTCGTCCTCGCGGAGGCGGAACGACTTGCCGACTCGAACCGCAGGCAGCTCGCCTGCGTTGATCAGTCGGTACACGGTCATATTTGACACTCGGAGCGTGCTCGCCACCTCGCGTACTGTCAGGAAGCGAGTGCTCGTGACGTCATCTGCACTCAGTGGAATCACCCCTCTCCGCCTGAGGCGACTGTACGCCACTGTGGTGAATGAGGAAAGAGCGAGCGCCAGAAAATGGCTGCTCAGCCACCCGGCCGCCGGCCGGGCTCCCCGGCGGCGGGGCGCCGGGACTAGGCCCCGAGCTCACGGGAGCGCTCGGTGGCCGCCACCACCGCCGCGGCCAGCGCCTCGCGCAGCCCCCGCTCCTCGAGCACCCGAAGGCCGGCCTCGGTGGTACCCCCCGGAGAGGTGACCTGTGCCCGGAGGCGCTCGGGCGGCTCGCCCGACTCCGCCAGCAGCCGCCCCGCGCCGGCCACGGTGCCCACGGCGAGGCGCCGGCTCACCTCCGGGGACAGGCCGGCGGACTGGCCCGCGGCCACCAGCGCCTCGGTCACCAGGAAGACGTAGGCGGGGCCCGACCCCGACAGCCCGGTGACGGCGTCGAGCGACTCCTCGGGGACCCGGACCACGTCGCCGACGGCGCCGAGTACCTCTTCGGCCCAGGCGATGTCGGGGCCCGACGCCGTCGAGCCGGCCGCCAGCGCCGACACGCCGGCCCCCACCGTGGCGGGCGTGTTCGGCATGGCCCGCAGCACGGCACTCGACGGTGCGAGCCACGACTCCAGCCGGGTGACGGTGACCCCCGCCATGATCGACAGGACGCGGCGACACCGCGTGGCGGCCACGGACCGGCAGGCGGCCTCGGCGTCGACGGGCTTCACGGCGAGGACCGCACCGTCGGCGTCACGCGGCTCGGTTTCGACGACGACCCCGGGGAACAGCGCCGCCAACGCCGTCCGACGGTCGGGGGACGGCTCGACGATCACGATGTCGGCGGGACGCCAGTGCGCGGCCAGCAGCCCGCGCGCCAGCGCGCCCCCCATGCTGCCCCCACCGACGACGAGCACCTTCGGCTGCACCGGCGTCACGCTACCGTCACCGCCGCGGCGACAGTGTCGGTGCCCGGACGCGGCGCGGCCCGAGGAACCCTGGACGCCGGCCGCACTTCCCCGATCGACCGGCATCACCAGCCCCTCGGGCCGTGCGCCTGGCGCACCCTAGCCGGTGGACGAGCGACGCGCGCAGGCCCGATGCGCGCGCGCCGTGCGCGCGGTCACGACGTGCGGCGCGTCATCGTGCCGACGGCGTGCACCCGGCGTGCGGACTGCCGGTGCGGTGTCGTGACACGCACGCCACGCGTACGACGCCACCGGTCAGGCCGGGCGGCGGCGGCGGTAGCGGCCGGCGAACCCGATGCTCATCGCCGTCGGGAAGTACGCGTCCACGTAGGCGAGGCTCGACCCGACGATCCGGTCGAGCTCCTCCTCGGAGACGGCGCTCACGGGGACTTCGCCCACGAGGTACACGGCGTCCTCGGCGCCGAGCGCGAAACGCATCTGGTGCAGGTCGGCGTTTCGGCGCAACAGGTATTCGAACGTCTGCTCGACGTTCACCTCGGGCGCCGGCATCACCTGGGCCTCGTGGTGGAGCGTGCGTTGGCGCACGGTGAGCCACACCGTGACGAAGTCCTTTTCGTCGCCCTGCAGGCGTAGGTACCACCGACCCAGCTCGGGCTGGTGGTCGACGGCGACCACGGCGCCGTCCTCGGCGAGGCGCGCCGCCGCCCACCGCTCGATGGCCGCGTCACACGCGGCGTGCTCCTCCGGTGACGCGATGTCAGCAGGCATGGGTAGGCAGGCTCAGAAGCGGGCCTTCAGGGAGCGCGCCGGTCATCGGCGGGCACGGTCAGCGGCGCCACGAGCACGCAGCCCGGTCGTGGGAGCGCCCGCCCGTCAACGGCACGCGACGAGGCGCTCGGCCGCGAGCTCCTCGTACGTGGCCCGCAACAGCGAAGCGGCCCCGGCCCAGGTGTAGCGGCGGGCGCGGAGCACGGCCTTGGTGGCGAGGCGTTCCGCCAGCAAGGGGTCGGAGAGCACCCCGGAGACCGCGTCCGCGAACGCCGCCGGCGTCGAGGGCTCGACGAGATAGCCGGTGTGGCCGTTCTCCACCAGTGTCGTGAGCCCGCCCACGGACGCCGCCACCACCGGCGTCCCACACGCGGCGGCCTCGAGCGCGACGAGGCCGAACGACTCGGAGCGGCTGGGGACGACGCACACGTCGGCGGCCCGGTAATAGGTGGAGAGCAGCTCGTGCGGTTGCGGCTCCTCGAACCGGACCCGGTCGGCCAGCCCGAGCTCGGCCACCAGCGCCTGGAGCGCGGCCAGGTGCTCTTCGCCCCGCGGCCCGCTGGGCCCGCCGACGATGACGAGACGGGCCCCGGGGTGGTCGTCCAGCGCGGCGAGCGCCCGGACGGCCACGTCGGCGCCCTTGAGCGGCTGGATCCTCCCGACGAACAACAGGAGCGGCGCGTCGGCGGGCAGGTCGAGGGCGCGGCGCGCCTGGGGCCGGTGACCGGGCCCGAAGAAGGCGTGGTCGACCCCGGGGGGCACCACCCGGATACGGGCGGGGTCCCCGTCGTAGAGCTGGGCCAGCTGGGTGGCCTCCACCGAGCACGAGGCCAGGACCACCTCGGAGCAGCGCATCACGGCGGCCTCGGCCTCCGCCCGCCGGTGGGGCTCGTCGCTCGACACCTCCTCGGGGCTCGCCTCCGCCTTGACCCGGGCCAGGGTGTGGAAGGTCGACACCAGCGGCAGGTCGAGCTCGTGCTTGATCCGGTGGCCGGCGATGCCCGACAGCCAGTAGTTGGCGTGGACGGCGTCGAACCCCGTCTCGGCGTGCAGGGCGGGGGTGACGCCCGCGCCGGAGGTCATCAGGGACAGCACGTTGTCGGCGAACTCGTCCACGACCGCCGGGAGCGCTTCCTTCACCACCGGGCCGAGGGGGCCCGCCGGCACGTGGTGGACGCGGAGCCCGGGCTCGATGGTGACCGTGGCAGGGAGGTCCTCCGACCAGGCCCGCGTATAGACGTCGCACTCCACGCCCGCCCGCGCCAGGGCCGAGGACAGCTGGCGCACATAGACGTTCATCCCCCCACCGTCACCGGTCCCGGGCTGGGCGAGGGGTGACGTGTGCAGCGAGAGCACAGAGAGTCGTCGCACCGGCGGTGAGCCTACCTGGACGGTCCCGGACCCGATCTCGGGGCGGGGGCTCCCGCTACACCTCCGCCGTCTTGCCCCGGGCGCCCCCCGAGCCGTTCCCGGCGGGGTGGGCTCGGGCGACCGCCCCGGCCGTCCCGGCCGCCCCGGCCGTCCCGGCCGCCCCCGCCGCCCCCGCCGTCCCGGCCGCCTCGTCGTCGGCGACGGGCTCGGGCTGGACGTCGTTCTCGTGGCGGAACGACAGGTAGATGCGGATCAGCGCCTGCTTCTGCTCCTCGGTGAGGTGGGGGTCGGCGAGGATCTCGCGCCCCAGGTCCGTCTCACCGTTGCCGGGCTCGAGGATCCCGGCCTGGACGTAGAGGGTCTCAGCCGAGATGCGCAGGGCCTTGGCGATCTGTTGGAGGATCTCCGCCGAGGGTCGGCGCAACCCGCGCTCGATCTGGCTGAGGTAGGGGTTGGAGATGCCCGCCAGCTCCGACAGGCGCCGCAGCGACAGCCGCGCCGTCGAGCGCTGCTCCCGGATGAACGACCCCAGGTCCCGCCAGCGGTCCGGGAGCTGCTTGGGCACGGTCCTCCTCGTCCTCGGATGCGGGGGCGGGGGCGGCGTTGCTCAGGCCAGCAGGCCGTCGACGGACGCCTCGCCCGTCTTGTAGCGGCTCACGATCTCGGCCTGGAGCGTGTCGATGCGCTCGTGCAGGGCCCGGCGCTGGTCCGAGATGCGCGTCTCGATCTCCGTGAGGCGGTCGCCCACGGCCCGCAGCTCGTCGTCGCCCATGGTCGGCAGCGCCCCGATGTGGTCGGCGTCGAGCACGCCGTCGATCTCCTCGGTGAGGTCGGTGCTGTCGAGGTCCGGGGACATCTGCGACGGCAGCCGGCCGTACCCCGACGGGCGGGCCGGCCCCGAGCCGATGATGGACGGCAGCCGCTCCACGAGGGAGTCGAGCCCGCCGCTCTCCCCCTCGGCACGGTCGAGGCAGGCGTGCACGAGGTCGAGCCGGCCCTGGGCCAGCCGCCGCAGGAACGACACCGCCGTCTCGGCCGCCTGGCACTCGGCGCGCATGGCGCGCACCTCCTCGAGGGAACGGGTATTCACCCCGTCGAGGTAGTGGGGGGCGAGCAACCGGTCGAGCTCGGTGTCCAGCGACGCCATCAGGGCGATCGTACTCCGCCGGGTGGCGCTCCCCGCACCCCGGCCGCACACCCCCTCACCGCACCGGCCCGGCCCGCCACGGCGGTGCGTAGCAGCGGACCACCCTCCCCAGGACGGCACCCGACGGCACCGCCCCGAAATGCCGGCTGTCGGTGCTCGCAGCGGGGTTGTCCCCGCGCAGCGCCACCTCGTCGGCGAGCACGGCGGCGATGCGCTTGACGAGGACCCGCCCCCGGTCGCGCGGGTCACGCACCGCCACGACGTCGCCGACGCGCAGGCGGGCGGCCCGGGTGACCAGGAGCCGGTCGCCCGGCGCCAGCGTGGGCTCCATGCTCCCGCCCTCGACCACGACCCGGCGCGGGCGCACCCATGCGAACGCGGCGACGCCGGTGAGGGCGACCGCCGCTGCCGCCACCAGCACGGGCCGGCCTCGCCCCGGGCGGGAGCGCCCCGGGGTCACCGTCGGCCGTCTCTGGGTAAGGTGGGCACGAGCCCCATCGACTGCACTCTGCACGAAGGAGACCCGCACATGCGCATCGTCGACCGCCTGCTGTCGACCCTCGACCGGATCAGCCCCGCGTCGGCCGCCCACGCCCACTGCGACCTTCCGTGCGGCGTCTACGACCCCGCCCAGGCGAGGATCGAGGCCGAGTCGGTCAAGGCGTGCATGGAGAAGTTCAACGGGTCCGACGACGCCGTGTTCAAGGAGCGTGCCGTCTCCATCAAGGAGCAGCGGGCGGAGCTCGTCAAGCACCACCTGTGGGTGCTGTGGACCGACTACTTCAAGCCCGAGCACCTGGCGAAGCACCCCCAGCTCCACGAGCTGTTCTGGAAGGCCACGAAGGCGGCGGGCGAAACGAAGAAGACCAACGACCCCGGCGTGGCCCAGGGCCTCCTCGACCAGATCGCGGAGATCGACACCATCTTCTGGGCGACCAAGAAGGGGTAGCCCGGCGGGGCCGGGCCGTCAGCGAAGCGTGAGCGGCAGGTGGTCCGGGCAGAACCTGGTGGCGGGTGCCGTCGACAGGTCGGCGTCGTCGATGGCGTTCCCGCACACGTCGCAGTGCCCGTAGGTGCCGTCGTCGATCATGGCGAGGGCCCGCTCGACGTCGGCCAGGTCCTGCTCGATGGAGTCCAGCAAGGACTCGTCGATCTCGACCTCGACCTCCACCTCGAGCTCGGCCTCCACCTCGGCCTCCACCTCGAGGCCGGCCTCCACCTCGACCCCGAGCTCGGCGACGGCCTCCACCTCGAACGCCGGGGCGGCCCCGGGCCGGACCTCGGGATCGGTGTCCCCGGCGGTGGGGCCCCCGTAGGTTCGGGGACCGAAGCCGGCGTCGTCGTGCTCCACGCCTGCGATCGTACCGGCCGGCACCGCCCCGGGGCGCGACGGTGCACCCGTAGACTCCGCCCGTGGCGCACACCGCGGACCCACCGTCTCGGCTGGTGGGCGACGACGTGGTCGTGCCGTGCGTGGACGGGAGCGACCGGCGGTACGTGAGCCTCGACGCGGCGGCGTCGACCGGCGCGCTGCCCGCCGTCATGGCGGCCGTCGAGCAATTCGTCCCCGTGTACTCCAGCGTCCACCGGGGCGCGGGATACAAGTCGCGGCTCGCCACCACCGCCTACGAGTCGGCCCGGGCCACCGCCCTCGCCTTCGCCCGGGGCGGCGGGCCGGGCACCGCGGACGTCGCCATCCTGTGCCGGAACACCACCGAGGCCCTCAACCATCTGGCGTTCCGGATGCCCTTCGAGCCCGAGGACGTGGTCCTCACCACCGTCGTCGAGCACCACGCCAACCTCCTGCCGTGGGGGCGCGTGGCGCGGCGGCGCTACG
The DNA here is from genome assembly GCA_035531755.1 of Acidimicrobiales bacterium. Lineage (NCBI taxonomy): Bacteria > Bacillati > Actinomycetota > Acidimicrobiia > Acidimicrobiales > Acidimicrobiales bacterium. The sequence goes on from DATKSK010000016.1 coordinate 44,935, forward strand.
TCGAGTGCGGGGTCGACGGCACCTTCGACGTCGACGCCGTCGTGGCGGGTCTCGACGAACGGCCGCGACCGCGCCTGCTCGCGCTCACCGGCGCCTCGAACGTGACGGGGTGGCTGCCGCCGGTCTCCGCCATCGCCGCCGTCGCCCACGAACGCGGTGTCCCGGTGGCGCTCGACGCCGCCCAGCTCGCACCGCACCGTCGGATCCCGCCCGAGGTCGACTACGTCGCCTTCAGCGGCCACAAGCTCTACGCGCCGTTCGGCGCCGGCGTCCTGGTGGGCCCGGCCGCCACCTTCGCCGAGGGTGAGCCGTTCCTCGCCGGCGGCGGGGCCGTTGACCTCGTCGACCTGGACGAGGTGTGGTGGACCGAGCCCCCCGAGCGCGAGGAGGCGGGCTCGCCCAACGTGGTGGGCGCGGTGGCGCTCGAGGCGGCCCTGCGCGAGCTCGGCCGCATCGGCTGGGAGGCCATCGAAGCCCACGAGCGGACCTTGGCGCAGCGGCTGCGCCGCGGCCTGGCCGGCATCGAGGGCGTGCGCCTGCTCGGCCCGCCCCTCGACGCCGACACGCTCGCCATCGGGAGCTTCGTCGTCGAGGGCGTGCACCACGCCCTGGTGGCGGCCCGGCTGAGCGCCGAGTGGGGCATCGGGGTGCGCCACGGCTGCTTCTGCGCGCACCCCTACCTGATCCGCCTCCTCGGCCTGTCGGCCCGTGACGTCGACACGTACCGGCAGCAGGTGCAGGCCGGCGACCACCGCCTCATGCCCGGGGCGGTGCGCGCCAGCTGCGGGATCTCGAACACCGAGGCCGACGTGGACACCCTGCTGGCCGCGGTCGCTGCCATCGCCGCCGGCGCCGGGGCGGGCGAGCCTCCCCCGGTCCCCTATGTCCAGGACGTCGGCACCGGTGACTACTGGCCCGAGACCGACGCCCCGGGATGGCTCGGCCACGAGCGCGAGACCGGCACCTCCTGCGCCCGGGGTTGAACGACACCGCCGACCGAGTCGGCGACGGCCGTTGCGACCGGCGGGGGTGCGGGCGACGGGAGCCGAGACGGCGGCCGAGCGCGGGAGCGCTCAGCCCATGGAGCCGTGGAAGGGCACACCGAAGCTGAAGATCCCGCCGTCCGAGGCGGCCAGCCAGTAGCCGGCGCTCGACGGCGCGCTCATCGAGACGACCGGGGCGTTGAGCACGTGCCCGCCCGTCGACCCCCGGAAGGGGGCGTCGCCGAAGGCGAAGATCCCGCCGTCCGACGCCGTGAGCCAGTAGCCGCGGCCGTCGGGTGTCGACGACATGCTCACGACCGGCCGGAACAGGGTGGTGCCGCCCATCGACCCGAGGAAGGGCGCGTCGCCGAAGGCGAACAGCCCGCCGTCGGAGGCGACCTCCCAGTAGCCGCGCCCGTCGCGTGTCGGTGCCATGCCCACCACGGCGCGCGCCAGGGGACGGCCGCCCATCGACCCGTAGAACGCGGCGTCGCCGAAGGCGAACAGCCCGCCGTCGGAGGCGACCTCCCAGTAGCCGCGCCCGTCGCCTGTCGGCGCCACGCCGACCACCGGGCGAGCGAGGGCGTGGCCTCCCATCGACCCGTAGTACCCGGCGTCGCCGAAGGCGAACAGCCCACCGTCGGAGGCCACCAACCAGTACCCGCGACCGTCGGGCGTCGACGCGATGCCGACGACCGGCGCGGCGAGGGGCAGGCCTCCCATGGAGCTGTAGAACGGGGCGGTGCCGAAGTTGTAGACGCCGCCGTCGGCGGTGACGAGCCAGTAGCCCTGGCCGTCGGGCGTGGAGGCGATGCCGACGGCGGGGGCGACGAGCCCCGAGCCGCCCGGTGAGCCGGGCAGGTACGTCACGACCTGGCTCCACACGAAGTCGAGGTGCGGCGACCCCGACGAGTCGACGAGGAGCTCGGTCCAGCTCGGGTACCCCTGCCACCCGGTGGCGTCGAAGCCCACGCCCATCACGCACGTCTGGCACGTCAGCGACAGCAGGATGTTGTCGCGGTGCCCCCAGCACCCGGACGTGTTCGACGGGGTGCAGTCGATGTTGGACGAGCCGAGCCCGTCGTCGTACATCCAGAAGTAGATGGCCTCGAGCGGGTTGCCCATGGCGCCGGCCCAGTTGCCGCCCCAGGTCGTCCAGGGGAAGCCGCGCGGCGGCGAGGGATCGGTGCTCTGGACGGCGGCCGACTCCGCCACCTGGTCGAGGGCGGTCGCCATGGCCGTCAACGGGGGCAGGCCCCGAACGGTGCGCTCGAGGTTGGTCGCCGTGTACAGCTGCTGCTCGGGGGAGAGCTGGGCCCAGTCGGTGGGGAGCACCATGCCGGGGAGGCCCTCGGTCTCGCGGGCGTTGTCGATGGCCTGGAGCGCGGTGGCGAGACACTGCTGGGAGTCGTCGTAGCGCGTCCCGACACAGCTCGACAGGAAGTTCGGGGACGGGGCGATGTTGCCCGCCGGCTCGGCCGGGGGCAGCGTGCCCTGGCCGGAGGCCCGGGTGACCGGGACGGGGGCGGCGGGCCCGCGCGGCGTCGCCTGCGCCACGCTGCCGGGCGTGGCGCCGAAGGGCGCCAAGGCCACGGTCGGGGCCACCAGGAGCACGGCCGTGGCCAGCAGGAGGCTGCGGGCCCGGCGGGCCACCGCCCGGCTCGCCGCGGGAAGGACGCCACGCCTCGTGCAAGGGGGAACTGCTTCCACGATCCGTGGTATCGGAGCACTGAGAGCGTCGATTAAACCACGCAGAGAGAAACCCTCACGTTGTTCGTTTGTTGTTCGGACACGTGCCGACCCGGCCTCGTCCGGGGCCCGTCAGGCGCGTCGGACCGGTCCGAGCCGCCGCGGCGGCCCGGTTGCACGGCCGGGACGCCAGACCTCGGCCGCACGTCCGGCACACGCCGGCCGTTCGCCGACGGTGCACGGCGCCCTCGCGCCGGCGCGGCCCGGCCCGCGCCGCTCGTCCGCCCGAACGGGACGAGTTTCCGTCGCCGCCCGCGGCGAGGCGCATGGCGTCCGGGCGCGGCAGTCGGCATGCCGTCGCCGCCCGCGGCGCGGCGACGGCGTGGCGCGCCGCCTCCGCGGACGCGCCGGGCGCGACGGCGACGTTCGGCGTCGTCAGGGGCGCTGTTAGCCTGAAACGCGTCGGGCACAGTGGGAGTCGTCGATGCCGTTCGAGTTGACAGAGGTGCTGCAGGCGCGGCAGGGAGAGAACTTCCGCCTGCAGGCCCGGTACATGAACCCGCAGATGGGCCGCGTCCTGAAGACGATCGGGTTCGACCGCTACTACGTGCGCGGCGAGGGCTGTTACCTCTTCGACGCCGACGGGCGGCGGTACCTCGACTTCCTGTCCGGGTTCGGCGTGTTCGCGCTCGGCCGCGGCCATCCCGCCGTCACCCGGGCGCTGCACGAGGCCATCGACGCCGATCTTCCCAACCTCGTCCAGATGGACTGCTCGCTGCTCCCCGGCCTGCTGGCCGAGGCGCTCGTGGAGCGTTCGCACCCCGGCATCGAGCGGGCCTTCTTCACCAACTCGGGCGCCGAGGCCATCGAGTCGGCCATCAAGTTCGCCCGGGCCGCCACCAAGCGGGACCGGATCGTCTACTGCGACCACGGGTTCCACGGGCTCACCACCGGGGCGTTGTCGCTCAACGGGGGCAAGGAATTCCGCGAAGGGTTCGGGAAGCTCCTGCCGACAGGCTGCGTGCCGTTCGGCGACATCGGCGCGCTGGCCAAGGAACTGCGGCGCGGCGACGTGGCCGCCTTCGTCGTCGAGCCCATCCAGGGCAAGGGCGTCAACATGGCGCCCGACGACTACTGGCCGGCGGTGCAGGAGCTGTGCCGTCGCCACAAGACGCTGTTCGTCATGGACGAGGTGCAGGCCGGCCTGGGGCGCACCGGGAAGTTCTTCTGCCACGAGCACTGGGGTGTCCGGCCCGACGTCATCACCGTCTCCAAGGCCCTCTCCGGCGGCTACGTCCCCGTGGGGGCCATGCTGTCGTCGGCCAAGGTGTTCGACAGCGTCTACAGCTCGATGGACCGCGCCGTCGTGCACTCGTCCACGTTCAGCACGAACCAGCTCGCCATGGTGGCGGGGCTGGCGACGCTGCAGGCGTTCGACGAGGAGGACATCGTCGACCGTGCCCGGCGCACGGGCGAGGCCTTCACCAAGGCCCTCGACCCACTGGTCGAGCGCTACGAGTTGCTCCACGAGGTGCGCGGCAAGGGGCTCATGATCGGGCTCGTGTTCGGCCCGCCCGAGTCCGGGCCGCTGCGGCGCCGGTGGCGGGTCGTCGAGGCCATGCGTACCGCGCTGTTCTCGCAGCTCGTGGTCCTGCCCCTGTACCACCGCCACGGCATCCTCACCCAGGTCGCGGCCGACAACACCAACGTCGTGAAGCTCCTCCCGCCGCTCGTCGCCGGCGAGGAGGAGGTAGAGCGCTTCGTCGACGCGCTCGACGACGTGCTCGGGGACGCCAGCCGGGGGTCGGGCCTGTTCTGGGAGGTCGGCAGGACCATGCTCAGGGGCGCGCTGCGGCGCACTCCCGGTTGACCGGCGACGCCGGGCCCGGCTACGGGCACGGGGACAGGGTCGCCGTCACGGGAGCGAGCGGGTTCATCGGCTCGGCCGTCACCCGGGCGCTGCTCGCCCGCGGGGCGTCGGTCCGGGGGCTCGTGGAGCCCGGGGCCGACCTGGCCAACCTGGCCGACGTCGACGTCGAGCGGGTCGACGTCGACGTGCGCGACGCCGAGGGGGTCCGGCGGGCGCTGCGGGACTGCCGGGCGGTGCTCCACGTCGCCGCCCTGTACCGCTTCTGGGCGCGCGACCCCCGGCAGTTCTACGACGTCAACGTGGGCGGGACGCTGAACGTCATGGAGGCGGCGCGCGCTGCGGGCGTCGAGCGCATGGTCTACACGAGCACCGTCGGGACCCTCGGCCTCGACGCCGCCCGCCGGGGGGTGGCGGCCGACGAGCACAGCTTCCCCGACGTGAGCCACCTGTTCGGCTCCTACAAGCGCTCCAAGTACGTCGCCGAGCACGAGGTGCTGCGGGCGGCCGCGCAAGGGCTGCCCGTGAGCATCGTCATGCCGACGTTCCCCCTGGGGCCGCGCGACCGGGTGCCCACACCCACCGGGCGCCTGGTGCTCGACTACCTGAACGGGCGTGTGCCGGGTTACGTCGACACCACCTTGAACGTGGCGCACGTCGACGACGTCGCCGCCGGCCACGTGCTCGCCCTCGAGCGCGGGGAGACCGGGCGCAGCTACATCCTCGGCGGTGAGAACTACTCGCTGCAGGGCCTGCTGGGGGTGCTGGCGGCGGCGACCGGCCTACCCGAGGCGAGGCTGCGCGTGCCCCGTGCCGTCTCGCTCGGCGTGGCGCACGTCTCCGAGTTCGTCGAGGGGCGGCTGCTGCGCCGCCACCCGTCGGTCCCGCTCGAGGCCGCCCGCATGTCGACGACCCACATGGCCTTCGACGACTCCCGGGCCCGCAAGGAGCTCGGGTACTCGCCGCGGCCGGCATCCGAGGCCATCGAGAGCTCGGCCCGGTGGTTCGTGGACAACGGCTACGTCACCGCCGGCCGGCAGGCGAAGATCACGTGGGGCGCCCCGTCCTGAGTGGTCGGCCCTGAGTGGTCGGCCCTGGCCACCCGGTCCCCGCATGCGTCCGGAGGCTCGTCGATACCTTCAGACAACCCCGTGACGCGCCGATACCCAGAAGGGGTGGACGCCATCCCCGCACGGTCCGGGTCGGGCACCCAGCAGCGGGAGACGCGATGACAGAGCCTCGACGCACGGTGGACATCGCGACCGCAGCAGCGATGGTGCGCCGACTGCAGGCCGTGGGGCTCGGACTGCGGCACGTTCGTGCCGAGGTTCTCGGTACACGTACCCGGCGCCGGGTGGCGGCCGCGATCGACGACGTCGACCACTCCCTCAGGATGCTCCGCCTCGACGCCCTCGGTTTCG